>CAYVEI010000040.1:0-28969 GCA_964450515.1 uncultured Terrimonas sp.
GCGCAATATTAACATGAGTTTGATCACCAATAGCAACCTCCTGTTCATCGTATCCCACAAAAGAAAAAACCAGTGTGCTGTTGTCGGGAACCGTGATGGTATAGTTGCCCTCTGCATCGGTGGTTACGCCTGTAGCCGTTCCTTTAACAGTAACAGAAACACCCTGCATCGGCAGGTCATTTTCATCCGTTACTTTGCCGGTTACTGTTTTGTCCTGCTTAGCCTGTTCATCCTGCTGTGCCTGTAAACGAACTACTATAAGATTATCCTGCAGCAACTGGTAAGTAAGCTGTGTGCCCGACAGTATGCGGGTAAGCGCTTCATCAATGGAAACCTCTTCGAGGGTAACAGATACCTTCTGGTGAAGGTCTTTTAAGTTGCTGTTAAAAACAAAGCGGTAATAGCCCTGCTTTTCAATAGAATTGAAAGCTTTATTGATCGCTACCCGCTTCAGGCTCAGCGTAACTTTTCCCTGGGCGTTTACGTTGGCCATTGCCTGGCCAACACCAAACAATATCAATAAAACAGTGAGCTTCATGATCGTAAATACTTTTAAATAAGCAGCCGGTAATTTGCCCCTGTAACAGAGCCGGTTTTTTTTCATATATTTATCATTAAGGGTTATAAAAATAAACTTGCACCTTCCGTTTTCAGCCGTAAGACAAGTTTTGTAACCGTACCGGGAAATGCTCCAACATTTCCCGTTTTCTTTTTTGCAGCTAAGAACTGTTATATATATTCATACATACCTATTGTATTATTTTGATATTACTATGGTTTCTTTTTCAATACTATAGTTAAAAGGGTTAGCCAACTGCAGCGCCTGCAATACCTGGTGAATGGTTTCATTTTTAAAATTCACGTCAAACATCAGTTGTCTGGCATTTTCATCTTCAAACCTGAATGCTATACCATACTTACGTTCCAGTTCCACTGCCAGCTCAGAAAATATTTTGTTGCGGAAAATCAGCCGGTTGTCTATCCAGGAAGTTTCGATAACGGCACTGTCGGCCGGCGCATAATTAATTTTACTTATCACTACTGAAGCCGGCACATTGGCTTTTTTTCCAACCGCATCTTTTCCGGTATGCGCATCGTTCATTACTACCAGCTTTTCCGAAGGGTGCAGTATTATTTTTTCATGCGGGCGGTTGTTCATCGTTACTTCTATGGAGCCGTGTATCAGGCTGGTTTCGGAACTTTTATCGCCGGGATATGATTTCACGTTAAAGGCGGTGCCCAGCACCCTGATATTCATTTCCTGTGCATGAATAATAAATGGGCGGCGTGCATCTTTTTTTACATCGAAATAGGCTTCGCCGGTCAATTCTACTTCACGAATGGCAGCATCAAAGTGCTTATTGTACGTTAATTTGCTGCCGGCATTCAGCCAAACCGTTGAACCATCCGGAAGAATGATCTTTGAATGCGCGCCGGGCCGGGTGGCGATCTCGCTTCTCTCTGCTGCATAGTTTTCCTGCCCCAACATAGCTTCCCTGCCTGCGGTACCCGCAGAACTGAAATAATAAATGGTATACGAAAGCAGTAAGGCTACAATACTAAAAGCGGCTACCTGCATAAGGTAGCGGTTTCCTCCTGCTCCACGGCTTTCCGTATTTCGGGGGTAAGCAGCTTCAGCAGCTAATACCGGCTGGGTTTCCGTCTCCCCCAGGCGTAAAAGATGTTTTTGCAGCGAGGCTATTGCCTCTGTTTGATCTATCGGCTTTTTTAACCGCCACAGATCCGTAATATTTTGTATGGGATAGTGCAGGTTGGGATGGCGGCGCAGCATTTGCTCCAACGCTTCCAGTTCCTCCGGGGAAGCTTCTCCTGAAAGTTTTTTACCGAGAATATACCAGATGCTGTCTACTGTCATGAACAAGCTGCCGTTTTAGTAACTGAATAAGCCTGCCAACCACTTTAGCGCCTGTTACCGGCTAACGGTACCGGCAGGGTTATGCATTGCGTATAATGATGACAATAGCCAGCATCATTTACCCCCAAGCCAACATAATTTTTAATGTATCTCGTACTGCTGTTCACCGGAATGTAATTGTGTGCCTGATAGCCTGCAAAGCAGGAGCAGCGCCTGCAGTATACCTATGTTTTTTTTGAATGAAGCAGATATTTTCAGGTTTTGCACCGCCTTATTTGAAATGATGATGTTTACATTATATACTCTTTCCAGGTCGGCAATAATAGCTGTAAAGTTTTCGTCATCATAAACCATATCGCCCTGTTGCCAGGCGGCTATTTTACTTACAGCAATATTTTTTTTAACGATCTTCTCCCCGGCATTATCAATGTTAACCTGTTGTCCGTTAGTAAGCATGGCCACCATATCGCCTTTCCGTTTTACATTTACTTTGCCCTGTATTACCGACACCATAACGGTGCTTCGGCCGGGATATGCTTTTATATTAAAAGAAGTGCCCAATACCTCAGTTGATACATTTCCGGTGTGAATAATAAAAGGTGCTTCTGCTTTGTGCTTCACCTTAAAGAAGGCTTCGCCGCTAAGCAACACCTCCCGTTTATCTCCTGTAAATTCATCCGGAAATTGAAGCCAACTGGCGGCGTTCAGCCATACCTGCGTACTGTCGGGCAGTAACAGGAACTTTTGTTCGGAGCGGTCACTAAATTTTTTGGTTAAGGCAATGGCGGGGCCGGGGGGTGAAATAAAGCTGCTTTTTACGCCTTTACGCATTAACCACAAGGCCGCCGATATCATTAAAACTCCTGTTAGCAGAAAAATCCATAAGCTGCCCTGTGGCTTTTTTTTTAATCCTCCTTCCCGCTCTGCCGGGATCATCTGCTCAGGCTCCGTAAGCATTAAGCGCCCGTTTTCATCAACATAAGTAAAGGAAGGGTGGTTTTTACGGATATCATCATATATTTTCTTTACTGTTCGCTTTAAAGGAACATCGCTGTTCCGTATATTTCGTATATACCCAAACAGTTCTTCCAGCTCTTCGCGTGAGCAGGTATTATTTTCATACTGGCGAAGCAGGTATCGTATTCTTTCTTCCATTACATACAGGCAGGCTTACATGTATTGACGAAGCAACAGCGCATTATTCCTATTGGCGAAAAAAAAATTTAAAAAAACAACTTCGTTGTGCGGGAAAGAAAGTTCCTCACAGCGCGCAAAGCCGAAGATAGCTGGTTCTTAACCGTATGCCGGGAGATATCCAGTTCATGCGCAATCTGGCAGTAATTAAGTCCCTGTTCTTTGCTGAGGCGGTAAATGCGTTTACGCTGGGGTGGTAAATGATTGATGGCTTTTTCAATAACCTGTTTGTATTCCCTGGACGATACGGTTTCTTCTGTTTCATTCATCGTATGCTGCATATTCATCCACAAGGCCTCCCTCAGTCTTTTGTCGGCAGCGGTTTTACGCAAAAAATCAATCACTTTATTTTCGGTAAGCCGGTATAACCAGGCATCAATATTGGCAATGCTGTGTATATGGTTACGATGTTCCCAAAGCTTCATAAAAACATCCTGAACAATATCCTTGGCATATTGATCCGATTTGGTTAAGGCTAAAGCGAGCGTATACAATTTGTATTCGTGCCGTTTAAAAATATCCGTAAAACGAAGCTCCAGCGTATGCTCACTACTTTGGGTGGTCATCAGACACCTGTTTGAGGTTTGATCAATCCGGTTATTTATTTTTTTTAAAAATAACGAAAAAATCATACCCTCCGGTTTTTGTTTGTTTTTTTATTCCGGAAAACAGAAAGCCCCGGTGTGGAAACAGCGGGACTTTTGGTTAAGGCTCTGATTAGTAGCTATTTAAAGACCGTTCTCTACCGGCATTTCGGTATGAACAAATTCCATTAATTCTTTTATATAGGTTGGTGACAGATCGAACCGTAACCCTGCAGATGCATATAGTTCCGGTAAGGGTTTTATATTACCCAAACTTAGTGCTTTCATGTAATTATCCAAAGCATTTTCCTTATTTTCTTTGAATTGCTTCCACATTCCTATTGCGCCTAACTGGGCAATACCATATTCAATATAATAGAAAGGTACTTCAAAAAGGTGCAACTGGCGTTGCCATGCGCTTTCACGGTATTGTGCTAACCCGTTGAAATCTATTACGACAGAAGAAAACTCCTGCAAGATATCCATCCACCGTTCCGTTCTTTCTTCCGTGGTATGAAAAGGATGTTCATAAAGCCAGTGCTGGAATTTATCTATAGTAGCTATCCAGGGCATTATGGTAATTACTCTTTCCAACTGGTGCTCCTTTGCTCTTTGCAGATCATCGGCATCAGTAAAAAAAGTATCCCAGTATTCCATGCTGAACAGTTCCATGCTCATACTGGCTACTTCCGCCATTTCAATAGGGTATTCTTTAAAAGCAGATAGTTCCAGCGGGTGTGCCAGGAAAGAATGAACCGCATGCCCGCCTTCATGTACCATAGTAGTAACATCGTGCATTTGCCCGGCGGCATTCATAAAAATAAAAGGTGCGCCGCTTTCGGCTAACGGCATATTATAACCGCCGGGAGCTTTACCCTTCCGGCTGTCGAGGTCAAAACGTTTCAGCTCATCCATCTTCCGCAGGCAATCTGCAAAAAACGGGCGTAACCGGTTAAAGCATGCGGTGGATTTTTCCAATAGTTCTTTTCCGGTGGCAAAAGGCCGCAAAGGCAGTATCCCTTCGGGTTCGGCCTCGGTATCCCAGGGCTTCAGCACTTCTAATCCGAGCTTCTTCTTCTTTTCCCTGTTAATCATATCCACCAAAGGCAAAACATACTGTTTTACCCCTTCATGAAAGCTAAAGCAGTCTTCTTTGGTATAATCGAAGCGGCCCTTCTCTACGAACATGTAATCCCGGTAGTTGTTGAACCCGGCATTTAAAGCTACCTGGTGACGCTTCCGCACAAGACCGGTAAACAGTTCATTAAAGGTATCTTTATCCTGCAGGCGTCTTTCATTTACTTTCCGGTAAACCGATTCACGTAAGGCCCTGTCGTGACTTTCCAAAAATTTGGATGCCTGCTGTAATGTATATTCTTTCCCTTCTACTTCAATGGTCATTTTGCCCGCAATGGCACCGTATTGCTGCTGCATTACACTGAGTTCAGCAAACAGGGGAATATTTTCTTCCCTGAACAGGTCTATGCTCTTTTTAACGGAACGCAGGTAAGTAAAATATTTATCCTGGTCTAACTCAGCGGTATACGGGCAACTGATCAGCTTCCTGTTGATCTTGTCGGCATAAGGCTGTATGTTGGGCTGAATAGCCGTATAGAAAAAAGTAAAGGCTTCTGTAAGCGCCTTATTTTCCGTGTCGCGCGTCATGCGTACCTGGCGCCAGCAGGCATCCTCCGATATCACCGCTTCGAGCTCGCTGGAATCTTTTAACCATTGTTCCAGTTCCTGCTTAGCATTAAGCGGTCTTTCGGATAATTCTTTAAAATAGGGCTCAAGGGCTTCCCATGTGGTTACTTCAAAATCTTCCGGCAGAAAATGTCTTGGTTTTTTTTTAATATCAGCACTTGCCTGGATCATAGTATTATAAAAGATGAAAAAGGGAGAGATAAAAAATAGGAGTGAATTGCTTCGGCCACTACATTATTCTTTTGCTTTTTTCTTTGGAGTGGCTTTCTTTTTGGGTACGGCCTCTTCTTTGGCTGTTTCTGGTTTTTTAGGCGTTGCCTTTTTCTTTGGCGCCGGCTTTGCTTCTTCCTGTATTACTTCTTTTTTCTTTTCCGCTTTTTTGGGTGCAGCTTTCTGCTGGTCCGCTTCTTTTACCTCCTCTGCTTTATCTTCAGCATCCACTGTTTCTTCTTCTTCAGGCTGAGGCGCTTTGATCTCAATATCATTCGCCGTTAAGATACTAAGCCATTTCACCATTTTTTTCATATCGCTGGTATATACCCTGTCAAAATCCATGTCGGGATATACATTTTCAAAATATTTTTTTACCGCGGCATTGTCTTTTTCATCAGGCAATGGCGTGGTATCTTTTTGCATGATGAGAAAAACATCGGCCAGGTTCACATTGTCGCGAACCGTAAATATTTCAATGCTTTCCAGGTGGGAGAAGTTATGTACGCGGGAAGATACGAAGCGGGTACTTTTGTCTTCAAGGGAACGTACTATAGCGCCATCGCTTTTGGAGCTTAACAATTCAAATAATCCGCCTAAGCCGGTTACGGAAATGATCTTACTGTATTCCATATCAATCAAAACATTTTAAGGACGTGCAAGATAACGGGAAATTTGGAAATGTTAGTCCGGGAACAGGGTTTTATCAATATTTGGGATAACCCGCAGGGCATTTTTGTAATAAATTTTTTTCAGAACCGTATCGGAGAGCCCCATACCGTACATGCGCCAGAAGGCATGGTATTTTTTGTGGTAAGGAAAATATTCATCTTCCGTTTCCAAAACCCTGAAATAGGTAGCATATTCATCGGGCACCCAGCTATCTTTACCAAACATGATCCTGTTCTGGTATTGTTCAAAGAACTGTTTTGCCGCCCTGGGCTGCCGGCCTAACTCGGCTATTATTGCGCCAAATTCAATCATCATATTGGGCATTTCATTTAATAAGCTGCCTAATTTGCCCAGGTTATTGGGGTACCAGCCAAAATGCGCAGCAATAAAAGTAGTGGAAGGATGCTTTTTGAACATGCGGTGTTGTTCGGCAATGAGCTGTTCCCAGGGCTCAGGGTCATTGGCTTCCCTTTTCCTCCGGGGATGGGTAACCAGCTCCAGCCAGCGTTCATTGTGCTCATCTGCCGGGTCCCAGAAAGGTTTCGGATCCGCGGTATGGATGAGCACGGGAATTTTAAGCTCGCCGCATTTCTCCCATATAGCATCTAACCGGGGGTCGTCTATGGCCACCCGTTTGCCCGCTTTATCTGTAACCGAAAACCCCAGATTTTTAAATATTTTCAGTCCGTTAGCACCATTTTTTACATCGGCTTCTAACTGTTGAACGGCCTTGGCTGTCCACCCCGTTTCGCCAATGCCGTTAAATTCAATATTGGCAAATACGATAAAGCGCTGGGGGGCGGTATGCCGAATGCTTTGCGTCATCCCCTGTAACCTGCTGCCATTACCGCCGCTGAGGTTTACCATTACGGCCATATTCAGCTTATCCATCGCCTTTAGCAGCCCCGGGATAGCCTGTTCAGAAAGGTTCCACTGGTGGTTATGTACATCAATGAAAGGAAATTTTGCCCTGGTAAGCAGGTGTTCCGGCACTTTGAGCGTAGATAAGGGGTCGTATTTTTCAAAGTCCATGGACTTTTGCTGGGCAAACCCCGAAACAGTGCAAAAGAATAAAAAAATAAAGCTGATCTTTTTCATGCTATTGGAAATTGATAAGGTTAATCAGTAAGCGCCTGGTAGGTGAGCACTTTAAACTTTTCGTGAATATTGCCATGACTGTTGGGGTACAACTGTAAAAACAGTTGCGCCACTATTTTTTCTTTGGGGTCTATCCAGTAAGAAGAGCTGAACATGCCGCCCCAGCTATAAGATCCTTCAGGACGGGGAGAAAAGGCGCTGCCTTTTTCCGTTACCAGCTCAAAGCCCAGCCCAAAAGTATTGCCGTGTCCCAGCCTCAGATCGCCGATCTGGTTGGTGGTCATCATACGAACGGTATTGCGTGATAATATGCGCTTGCCATTATACACCCCATTGTTCAATAACATCTGCATAAAAATGGCGTAGTCGTATGCCGTGGATGCCAATCCGCCGCCACCCGAAAAATAAGTGCCGTTCATATTGGGGTAATTGGTATAGAATGTGCCGTTAATATCCATCGTTGCCGCTGCTTTTTTTATATGCTTCGTATCGTCTTCCGTATACAGCGTGGCTAAGCGATTTTGCTTATCTGCAGGCAGGTAAAAATAAGTATCCTTCATGCCCAGGGGTTCAAAGATCCTTGTTTTCAAAAAAACGTTGAAGGGCATACCCGATACCACTTCTACTAAATAACCCAGCAGGTCGGTATTAAGCCCGTAGGTAAATTTTTCTCCGGGCTGATGCGCAAGCGGCAGCGGACCTAATTTTTTCATGATATCTGCCAGCTTTATCCGCTCTGTGCCAATGCCGGCCACAATGCCAGCTTTTGCATAAATGGCATTAAAGGTTTTGCTGCCTATTTGCGCATAGTGGATACCGGAAGTATGCGTGAGTAACTGGCGTATCGTGATCTCCGATTTAGCAGGAACAGTAGTATAGCTGGTATCGGCTTCATTAAAGCTGTTTAATACTACCGGGTTTTTAAATTCGGGAATGTATTTGCTCACCGCATCGTCTAATAAAAACTTTCCTTCCTCATACAACATCATTACGGCTACGCTGGTAATGGCCTTGGTTTGGGAGGCAATACGCATAATAGCGTCTTTTTGAAGGGGCTTTTTTGTAGCGGCATCATCATATCCCAGGCCTTTGTAGTATACAATTTTACCCTTGCGGGCAATGATGGCTGTGGCGCCATTGATCCAGCCGCTGTCTATGTACTCCTGCACCAGTCCGTCAATCCGTTTCAGCCTTTCTTCCGAAACCTGTACGAAGGCAGGCGCGGCGGCTTGTAATGTTTGGGAGAAGGAAGCGGTGGCTGTGGCAGTAAAAAGCAGCAGCAGAACAGTGCGGGTAAATGATCGTATCATATAATAGCATTCATATTTGCAGGATGGAAGATAAGATTTAATACGCTTTTGGAGAGCGGGATGTTAAATCCGAAGCCGGAGCCGCACTTGCGGAACACCATCTGAAGCTAAATACAACAGTTGCTATAGCAGGGCTTTCACCAGCGCCTCCCATTCTTCCCGCAATGTAACAAGCGGATAAGGCTTGCCTGCGCGGTTATACCAATAGCCGGCGTTTGATGTATCGCCTTCTTTACGGTGCAGGTAAGCATGTATATGGGAAGCTTTGCTATCATGTATATCCTGTATCATATCATGCGCTTTGTTCCAGTTGCCCCGGGCATCGTACCATAACGCCTGTAAATAGGCGGAAACCATTTCGGGCGGCCTGCCGGCACTGAGACTGGAAATAAAATTTTCAAATTCCATGCGGTAAAAATAAAAAGAAATCATATTTGCACAGGGGCAGGCTAAAACCGGTACGGCCTTAATTTATTTGGCTTAGTTTTGCACGGTTTTAAAAATAAAGTATTGATCATTAAATAAATATATACTCATGTCGGTGATCGTTGTTGGATCCATGGCTTTTGATGCAATTGAAACCCCCTTCGGGAAAAGCAATAAAATTGTTGGGGGGGCGGCTACCTATATTGCCTGGAGCGCATCTAACTTTACGAGGCCTATTCAGCTTATTTCTGTTGTAGGGGGCGATTTCCCGGAAGAAGAGCTGCATGTATTGGAAGCCCGGGGCGCACAGATTGAAGGCGTGCAGGTAAAAAAAGATAAAAAATCCTTTTTCTGGAGCGGTAAGTACCACATGGATATGAACACCAGGGATACCCTGGAAACCCAATTAAATGTATTGGGCGACTTTGAACCCGTTGTACCTGCCGGTTACCAGGGTGCAGATATTTTAATGCTCGGCAACCTGTCGCCTGCCGTGCAGCTCAGCGTAATAGAACAATTAAAAGAACGTCCCCGGCTGATTGTGCTGGATACCATGAATTTCTGGATGGAAACTGCCATGCCCGACCTCGAAAAAGTACTGAAAGAAGTAGATGTTCTGCTCGTAAACGATAGCGAAGCCAGGCAATTAAGCGCTCAGTATTCGCTGGTACGGGCAGCAAAGGAGATCATGAAAATGGGTCCTAAATACCTCGTTATTAAAAAAGGAGAACACGGCGCTTTACTTTTCCATGAAGATCATGTGTTTTTTGCCCCTGCACTACCCATAGATGAAGTGTTTGATCCAACGGGGGCAGGAGATACTTTTGCCGGAGGCTTTGTGGGTTATTTAGACAATACGAAGGATTTTTCTTTTGAGGGTATGAAATCTGCCATTATTATTGGTTCGGCAATCGCTTCCTTTTGTGTTGAAAAATTTGGAACTACCCGGCTGAAAGAATTAAACAGGCAAATGATTGATGAAAGAGTGCAGCAATTTGTTGAACTCGTGAATTTCGATATTGCACTGGTATAATAAGCCGGGCTCCTGTTTATAAAAATAAAAGAAACGCTATGCCGCTATTATTACCCGTAAAAGGGGTGTTACCGGTTTTTGGTGAAAACTGTTATTTAGCTCCTAATGCCACGATAGTGGGTAACGTAACAATGGGGGATGGTTGCAGCGTATGGTTCAATGCTGTTGTAAGGGGTGATGTTAATTCCATTCACATCGGCAATAAAGTAAACATACAGGACGGCGCTGTTATTCATTGTACCTATCAAAAAACAAAAACCATTATTGGCAATAATATTAGCATTGGCCATAATGCCATTGTACATGGCTGCACGGTGCATGATAACGTTTTGATCGGCATGGGCGCTATTGTTATGGATAATGCCGAAATAGGCAGTTATTCCATTATTGCGGCAGGTGCGGTGGTGCTGGAAGGTACGAAAGTGGAAGCCGGCGCCATTTATGCAGGCGTGCCTGCCAGGAAAATAAAGAATGTGCCGGAGGAACTGATCAGTGGCGAAATTAACCGTATTGCCAATAACTACCTGATGTACAGCAGTTGGTTTAAGGAAGAGGGAGAAGGAGAGAAGGGGTAAGGGGATGTAGGTTGCAAGTTGCAGGGTTCAGGTTGCAGGGAGAGGGACCAGTTACTTTATGCAGAAGCGGTTTACAATACTACTGCTCTGTGTCAAACGTGAGAAGTGAGCGGTGTGAATGGTGAACAGTGAATTCACTATTGCCAATTCACTCCCATTGCTGACTTAATACTACATTATTTTAATATTTTATTTTCATGAAACAAACCCCTTTTACAGCAAAGCATATTGCCGCAGGCGCTAAAATGGCCGGGTTTGCCGGCTTTAATATGCCCATCAGCTATACCGGAATTAATAATGAGCATGCTGCCGTACGTAACAATGCAGGTGTTTTTGACGTTAGCCATATGGGTGAGTTTATTTTTAAGGGTGAAGGAGCGCTGGACCTTATTCAGCGCGTAACTACCAACGATGCCTCAAAACTTGCCAACGGTAAAATACAATACAGTTGCCTGACCAACGAAAACGGTGGAATTATTGACGACCTGCTGATATATTGTATTGAATACAATAAAGTATATATGCTGGTGGTTAATGCTTCTAATATTGATAAAGACTGGGACTGGATCAGTCATCACAATACCGGCAATGTGGAAATGCATAATATTTCAGACAAAACCTGCCTTTTAGCCATCCAGGGACCCCATGCGGCCAAAATTTTGCAGCCGCTTACGGAACTGGATATATTGAACCTGAAATATTACAGTTTCATTAAAGGCAGGTTTGCAGGTATAGACAATGTGCTGATCAGCGCTACGGGTTATACCGGCGCCGGTGGGGTGGAAATATACTTTGAAGACCTGCCTGCCGGCAGGCAGGCTAAAGAGGGCAATGCAGACACGATATGGAATGCCATATTTGAGGCAGGAATGCCGATGGGCCTAAAACCTATAGGATTGGGCGCCAGGGATACGCTTCGGTTAGAAATGGGCTATTGCTTATATGGTAATGATATTGATGATTTTACCACACCGTTAGAAGCGGGTTTGGGCTGGATCACCAAATTTACCAAACCCTTTACGGCAAGCACGTATTTGCAAAAGCAGAAAGCAGCAGGTGCTGACAAAAAATTAGTGGGCTTTGAAATGACAGACAAAGGTATTCCGCGCCATGATTACCGTATTAAAGATGCCGAAGGCAACTTAATTGGGCGGGTAACATCGGGCACCCAGTCGCCCACTTTGGGAAGAGCCATTGGAATGGGATATGTAACCACCGAATTTGCAGGACTAGACAGCGAAATATATATTGAAGTAAGAGATAAGCTCCTGAAAGCGAAAGTGTCGAAACTACCCTTTGTGCAGCAACAACCATAATCCTCATAAATAACCTTTACATCCTATGGCTTCCATTCATCTTACCACATTTGTTAAGGCCCCTGTTGAGCGGGTGTTCGATCTTTGCCGTAATACCACTGTATATAAAAAAGCGCTGGAAGGCCGGAACGAAAGCTTATCGGCAAGCGCTGCAGGCATACTCGTAAACGCAGGCGATACCATTACACTTTCTGCCAAACACCTCGGTAAAACAAGGGTAATTACTGCAAGGGTGCTGGAAATGATCATCCCCGAAAAATTTGTTGAGGAACAGGTAAAGGGGGATATGAAAAGTTTTCGTCATGAGCATCATTTTAAACCGGTTGAAAATGGTACCCTGGTAATTGATCTGGTTGAAATGGAAGAGCCGCGGGATGCTGTAGGTGGCATGCTGGGCAAACTGTTCATGAAAAAATATTTCGAATCGCTATTGAACAAACGCAACGCCCTGGTTAAGCTTTACGCCGAATCGGAAAAGTGGCGCGCGGTTATGGGCTGATCTCCTGTATGCATACCGCTTTCTTTCAGCTATTTGCGGCTTTCTTAACCCCGTGGTATTAATAACTATATGAAAGGAAACAAACCTGCACTGTATACGGCGCTTTCGCCATCCATGCTGCATCTGTACGATGCACACAATACGATAGTAGTGATCATAGACGTTTTACGGGCCACTTCCACCATAGCCACCGCATTGTACAACGGCGCCAGCTATGTAATACCTGTAGACAGTGTGGCCAGGTGCATTGAGCTGGGTAATATGCCCGGTACCGTTACTGCGGGAGAACGTGATGGCAGGATTGCAGAAGGGCTGCAACACGGCAATTCTCCGTTTGAGTATACCCGTGCATTTATTGAAAACAAAGTACTTGTGCTTACCACAACCAATGGCACACGGTTGTTATATATGGCTCTTGAAAAAGGTGCTGAAAATATTATTACAGGCTCATTCCCTAATTTATCTGCTGTAACTGCCCACCTTATTGCCCAAAAGCAAAATGTGCTGCTGGCCTGCGCTGCGTGGAAAGACAGGGTAAACATAGAAGATTCACTTTTTGCAGGAGCGGTGATTGACGGCGTAAAGAAACATTTTGATATTAACTGCGATGCTTCTGTGATAGCACATACGCTGTATACAGAAGCAAAACCGGACATTTACGGGTTTGTTAAAAATAAAAAAGCATCGCATTACCTCCGCTTAAGCGGTTACGGGCTGGAAAAAGATATCCAATACTGCCTTACCGCCGATATTGCTGATATTTTACCGGTATATAAAAAAGGAAAGCTGGTAGCCGGAACCGGTAGTGCTGCCCGCAGTAAAGCCGGGCAGGCGGCTTCTTAACCTGTTGCCCCTTTTCACCTGAGCTTTTTTTTGTAATTTCGCCAATTAGCCTTTTTTGAATGAAGGTTTGAATTATTGAATTTTTCACAAGCATGGCCTTACCACATTTAATCAAGTTTGTATATAATAATGGCACAGATGAAGTAATCCGGCGGGGTAAAAAAATTCATGCGATCAGCTATGTTGAGCTAATGGAACACGATGACCTGCTGGGCTCGGTTACATTCAGGGTGAAGGACGACAGCTACGCCACCTACTATAAAGTATATGTGCAAAAGTATAAAGATCCAAAAGGCTTGTCGGTTCGGTGTACCTGCCCGTATAACCTCGGGGATATTTGCCGGCACGAAACAGCCGCTTTGCTCCAGTTGCAGGATCTGTTAGACAAAAACGTACTGGGTGAAAAAGATGTTGTATACCACCAGCGCCATACCGTTATTAAAATGAAAGATATTGAGCTTAAAAGCATCAGGCTCTTAAGTTCACCCGATAGTTACGCCCAAGCCGAACAAATACTGCAAACACAAAAAGCGAATATTGTATCTGCAGCAAACGAAAGGGTAGAAGCCAGCTTAGTATGCAACGGCGAAACCTTTCCATTGGTGATTCAAAAAAATGAAGAAAGAAATTTTGATACCTCCTGTAAATGTGAGGAGCAGGAGCATCCGCTGTGTGTGCATAAGGTAGCGCTTTTCCTGCAATTGCTGAATGCCTACGGCCCCTATTACTTCGATTCTATCCGCAACTGGGATAAGCAAAAGAATAAGCTGCTGGAAATTTACGGCTATTCACTCGATGATGACCTGACCGGCAAATTTGAATTTACCTATAAAGACGGGAAACCTTTTTTACGGGTGCTGGATACCTCTATTAAAAGAGCAGACCCTGTGGCCGGCAGCAGGCTGAGCTCCCGCCCCGTTGTTACAGAAAAGGAAACGGTAACAGCCGAGGAAGAAGCCCCTCCTGTTCAAAGTAGTAATATCAGCCGTGTTGGTATTGTATTTAACGGAACCAGTGGCGTGTATCCCAATTTGGGAATTGATGCCGTGAGCGGTGAAATAAATGAAACCGGAACGGCCTTTGCCGGCAAAGTGGAAAAGCTGGATATTTCAAAGTTTGTATCTACAGACAATTATCCCGAACAGGATAAACAACTGTTGCAGCAGATCCGCAAGCTGAATGAAACAGAGGTAAATAAATACGTAAGCCGCAATTCTCCTTTTTCCGGAATATGGGAAAACATTATTCATCACGAAGATGATGATCTTCCCGAAGAAACCAAATCGCTGATAGCGGAATACTGGTATCCCAAGCTGCTTAAATTATTTAACGAGCAGAAAGATAATGCGCTGGTGTATTTTTTACCGAAGGGAAAAAATTTTATTACTTCCAACCTGCTGCCCGTTCAGTTGGCCGATGAAACTGCCATTCCCGTTATTCATGTAAACACGGTAAAAACCAAAATAGAGATAGCCTGTTATGTGCAGGTTAACGGCGCGGAAGTGCCCTTGCAGGAAAACGAATGGAACAGCTATATGCTCTTTAAATATGCCGACACCTTTTATAACTGGAGCAGGCAGGAAGATATACTGGAAATTGAAAGATTCGCCAATAAGGAAAACCTGCTCATCAGTAAAGAAGATTGGCCCGATTACCTGAAAAAGAATATTATTCCGCTAACCAAAGAATACAAAGTACGGTTTTCCGAAACCCTGGTGCAGGAAGTAAAAGACGGCAATCCTGAAGTAAGGGTGCTGCTGCAGGAAAAAGGAGACTACCTGCTGTTTGTGCCCGTATTTTCTTACAAAGGCTTTGAAACACGGTTCAATGCAAAAGATATTATTACGCTGCCGGTAAATGATAAGGTGCTGGAAATTCACCGCAACCGGCAGGCAGAGCTGCAGTTCATCAAAAAGTTAGAAAGCCTTCACTCCAACTTCATCCATCCCGAAGGAGCAGCAACCCTGGCTTTAAAGGGTGCAGACGTGCTGAAGAACAACTGGTTCTTTTTGTTTGTAGACAGCATGAAAGAAATGAACGTGCCGGTAGTGGGTTTTGATGTGCTGAAAAACTTCCGTTTTAATACTGCCCGGCCTTCTACCGAAATCCGTATCAGCAACGGAGTAGACTGGTTCGATGCCAAAGTGAAAGTAGTGTTTGGGGAGCAGCAGGTAAGTATAGATGAAATTAAAAGGGCGCTGATGAACAAGCAGCAGTTTGTTCAGCTCAACGACGGCACATTGGGTATATTACCCGAAAACTGGCTGAAAAAATACTCCCTGCTCTTTAGAGTTGGCGAAGGAAAAAACAATGCCTTACGCCTGTCTAAGTACCATTTGAGCGTTATAGATGAACTGTACGAAGAAAGGAATGAGGCTGAAGTGCTGATTGAGCTGGAAGAAAAATACAACCGGCTGAGAGGGTTTAACCGCATTAAAGAAATTGATCCGCCGCACAGGCTGGCGCATATTTTACGCCCTTACCAGGTAGCCGGCTATCACTGGCTGAATTATTTAAGTGAAGTAGGATGGGGCGGTATTTTAGCCGATGATATGGGGTTGGGTAAAACCGTGCAGGCGCTGTCTTTCCTCCAGTTTTACCGCGATACCCATCATTCTCTGAAAGCCATAGTGGTTTGTCCTACCACCCTGATGTTCAACTGGGAGAATGAAATAAAGAAATTTACACCCGACCTTACCTATCATATTCATCATGGCGCCGACCGGAGCCGGGATAAAAAAGGATTTAATGCCTATAACGTTATTATTACTACCTATGGCACACTGCGCAGCGATATAAAGCTGCTCACCGAAATTCATTTCGATTATGTTATTCTCGATGAGTCGCAGGCCATTAAAAACCCGCAGAGCAAGGTAACCAAAGCCGCAGGCCTCCTGCTGTCAAAAAACCGGCTTTGCCTGAGCGGCACGCCTTTGCAGAACAATACTTTTGACATATACGCCCAGATGAATTTTTTAAATCCGGGCATGCTGGGCAGCGTGGAATATTTCCGCAATGAATTTGCCACACCTATTGATAAATTCGGGGAGCAGGACAGGAAAGAGCACTTAAAAAAGCTGCTGTATCCTTTTATTCTCCGCCGTACCAAGGAACAGGTAGCCAAAGATCTGCCCGAAAAAACAGAAACCATACTATTCTGTGAAATGCAGGCGGAGCAGCGGGAAATTTATGAAGCATTCCGCATGGATTACCGCAATAAAATACTGGGGGTAATTAATGAACAGGGTATACAAAAATCGCAGCTCACCATTTTGCAGGGGTTAATGAAGCTGAGGCAGATCTGCGATTCGCCGGCTATTATGAATGAACCCGAGCAATACCCCAATCATTCCATTAAGCTCGAAGAGATAGCGAGAGAGATCACGGAAAATATAAGTAACCATAAAGCGCTTGTATTTTCGCAGTTCCTGGGTATGTTGGCTCTGATAAAGGAAAAACTGAGATCGCTGGACGTGCCCTTTGAATACTTTGACGGAAGCACACCGGCCCACGAAAGGGAAAGAGCCATCAACCGTTTCCAGGAAGACGATACCTGCAGGGCATTCCTGATTTCGCTTAAGGCCGGTGGTGTGGGATTGAATCTTACCGCGGCCGATTATGTATACATCGTTGATCCGTGGTGGAACCCTGCCGTGGAGCAGCAGGCTATTGACCGAACGCACCGGATAGGGCAAACCAAAAACATTTTTGCTTACCGCATGATCTGTAAAGATACCATTGAAGATAAAATACTGCAGTTACAGGAAAAAAAGCGTTCACTGGCAAGAGATCTCATTGCAGACGATAATACGTTTGTTAAGAGCCTTTCCAAGGAAGATGTGGAATATCTTTTCAGTTGATGAGCGACTAGCTTTCAGCGGTCAGCTATAGGGCGCACAAGGCCGGAGCTGGTATTTAAAGGCTGATAATCCGCCAACCATAAACTCCCAAACCAC
Source organism: uncultured Terrimonas sp. (assembly GCA_964450515.1). GTDB lineage: Bacteria > Bacteroidota > Bacteroidia > Chitinophagales > Chitinophagaceae > Agriterribacter. The sequence continues at coordinate 17,297 of CAYVEI010000040.1, forward strand.
AAACTTCCAAACACTATATACTTTCCAGTTCACTTCTTCCCCGCCTTTTTTTATGGTAATACTTTATGGGATAAAAATCCGGGCGTTGCATGATTTTATTCAATAAACTGAAAAACAACCTGTTGAGGTCAAAGGATTTTCTTGAAGTTACTGTGTTCATGATGGCTATTTTATGCATATTGGATGAGCGAATGAATAAGTAACGAAGCCGGGAACATTTTATTATATTGTAGCCCGGGATGTTAATTAAGGTTAATGCAATTGCCCTGTACAATGGGTAAAATATACTTTTGCGATTATGAGCCGGAAATTCAGCATATCAGTTGGTTTAATGGTTGCAGCCATCATTTTGATAGCGGCCTTCCAGGTATACTGGATCGTTCTAAAAATTAATGAAGAAAAAAGGGTGCTTCGTTTTCGCACCAATGTTATCTTCCGGGAATCCGTTTTCGACCTGCAGTCTTCCAGGCTGAAATTAGACAGCACTACCAGGTTACGCTATGGCCTGCCACCCGATGTAGCACGATTTACCGAAATGGTTAGAAAACGCCTCAGCGATTCCTCCTCTGCCATACCTCCTCAACCTACCCGTAACTCCATTATTACGGTAGAAAGACCTGCCGGTACGCTGGCCGATGATTCCTTATTGCGCAGAAGCTACAGGGCGGGAGGACGTTTCTTTGAATTTTTAATTGGCATTGATTCCCTCCAGGATTCCCTTCGGGTTGCCGATATCAGGGAAGCCTATACCGGTAACCTGCAGAAAGAGAATATTAATGTTCCGTTTTCTATTATACGAACAGAGGAAGCCGATGTAAAAAGAACGAATTCGCAGCGTCCCGAATGGAATAAAGCAACCATTGGCTTTACACATCCTATTAGCTACCGGGTTCAGTTAGGCAACTCGTTCAATTATATTTTTGAAAAAATTTTACCAGAGATCATTTTTTCTGTTTTTCTTATCGGGCTCACCATTACCGCTTTTTCTGTGCTGTACAGGAACCTCAGGGCCCAGCGGCGGCTTACCGATATTAAGAATGATTTCATCAGCAATATTACCCATGAGCTTAAAACCCCCATTTCCACGGTAAGTGTGGCTATTGAAGCCATCAAAAACTTTAATGTTATACAACAGCCCGAGCGTACAAAAGAATACCTTGATATAGCAGGAAATGAATTGAACAGGCTGTCTATGCTGGTAGATAAAGTGCTTAAGCTTTCGATGTTCGAAAAACAGCAAACAGAACTCAAATACGAAAGGTTTGATATAAAGCAACTGGCAACGGAAGTAATAGCTTCCATGGGGCTTCAGTTCGAAAAAGCTAAGGCAAAGGTTGAGCTGCACAGTTCCGGGCAACAATTTATGATAACGGCCGATCATATGCATATTACCAGTGTGCTCTACAATTTGCTGGATAATGCCCTGAAGTACAGCAGGGAGAAACCAGAAATTGAAGTAAGCATCGGCTCTAAAGACAATAACTGGATGGAAATAAAGGTATCAGATAACGGCATTGGCATACCTGCAGCCTATAAAGCCAAAATTTTTGAAAAATTTTTCAGGGTTCCAACCGAAAACAAACATAACATTAAAGGATATGGGTTAGGACTGAGCTATGTTGCCCATATTGTTAACCAGCACCACGGTACTATTACCCTGCATAGCGACCCGGGTAAAGGAAGTGAGTTCATTATTAAACTACCCCTTACCCATGAAGAAAGCTAAGATACTGTATGTGGAAGATGAAACTTTCCTGGCAAAAATTGTAAAGGAAAGCCTGGAAAGCAGGGGCTACGAGGTACATCTGGAGATGGACGGCGGGGATGTGATGCCCCAGTTTCAAAACCTTAAGCCCGATATCTGCATACTGGATATTATGCTCCCCAATAAAGACGGCTTTGCTATTGCGGAAGAGATCAGGCAGTTGAACACTACGATACCTATTATTTTTTTAACCGCAAAAACCCAAACCACCGACCTGGTTAAAGGATTTCATAAAGGGGCGAACGATTATATCCGCAAGCCTTTTAGTATGGAAGAGCTAATTGTGCGTATTGAAAACGCTTTGCGTTACCAGTATGAAACGGCACAAAATGCCGAACAAAAAGATGATATCCGCATGAGTAACTATGTTTTTAATCCACACCGGCAAACACTGTCATACAATGCGGAAGAAAAAAAATTATCTTTCCGGGAAAGTGAATTGCTCAGGTTATTATACGAGAACCGTGAAAGTGTAATTGACAGAAGGGCTATACTGAACGTATTGTGGGGAAGCGACTCATTTTTTAATTCCCGAACCTTAGACGTGTATATCACCAAGCTCCGGGGCTACCTTAAAAACGATCCCGCGCTGGAGATCATTACGGTAAAGGGCGTAGGCTACCGGTTCGTAATGGAATAAAAAGAGCCTGGTCTCCGTAGCAGACCAGGCCTCAACCTTAACCATTGTTATATTTACCTAACCGTTTAAAACCGTAGAAAGATTTAAATATTTTTTATCGGGCGAATAAATAAACAGGCAGGACCCCTCTTTGATAGCGTCAATAATAGCTTTGTGATTTTCCATGGGAATGGCCGGACAGCCGAAGCTTCTTCCCAGTATTCCTTTTTCACGTAAAAAATTTTCATCTGCATAGCGGGCGCCGTGTATAACGATGCTTCTTATCAGCGCTTTATCATTAATGTTCCTTTCTACTCCCTGCAAACGCAGCGAATACCCGTTTTCACCCCTGTAGGTATTTTGTGTTACATAAAAGCCCAGGCTGCTTTTATGCGATGCCATTACGTTAGAAAAATGATGCGCATATTCTGCTCCCGAGTTTTTTCCATGCGCTACGCGGATGTTAAACAGCAGCTCAATATTTTTCAGATCAATGATATACATTCTTTTTTCACGCGATGAACGTGAAAAATCAACGATAGTAAGAATGCTGTCTCTGTTGAGCTTACCCTTGTTCGATAGCTTGCTGAATCCTTTCATTGCCAGCTCAAGCACATTTTTTTGAAGGCCCAGATCATTCAAATGAATGCTGTCGTACAGCCTGTTTACAAATACTTTGCGGGCTTCGGCACGAAAATCAGCAGGAAGATAATACGTAACGGTTGGAAGAACAGGTGAGAAATCGTTTACTTTAATAATGCCTGAAAGCAATGCAGGCACAAGAAAAATAAGGCATAGCCTCAGTTTGTTAGGTACGGAACGGAATTTCATCGGATTATAATTTCTAAGCCTCATATAAACGGCATTAGCTTTTGGATATTGTTAATAATAAACTAACGAATGATGCCGCGCCGGCGGTGCAACAATGCGCTTAACCTTTTTAAAATCAGTAGTATTATACTAATTTAAAGGATCGCAAAGTTAGCCATACCTGCTGCATTATTCATTTTGTTTTGACATACATTAACAGATTTGAAACATCCTCCCCGTACAACAGGATGGATAATTTTTAAATTTAACGATTTATTCCGGAGTTTGGCCTGCAAAAGGGTAAAAGATAAGCGGCTTATGGTTTATGTACCCGAGCTTTCATTTTCCTGAGCACATTGTTGATATCTATGGTTATAGTATAGATCAGTTCAAACTGATCTGTTATTGTTTTAAAGCCCGATAATGTTTTCCTTACATTGCTGTTTCCGGCGCCCTCCGTTAGCTCGGAAACCCTTTGTGCCAAAAGCCCCTGTATAATATCGCGGATCCGCAAAAATCCTTTCCCGGTGGCATCTGCTATCCCGCTTCCATTGTGCTGAGACAGGGCGATGCCTGTTTGCATTTGTAATGCTATGCTGTTGGCCACGGGTTTAAAGGCATCCGAATGGTACCGCAGCGCCAGGGAACGCGAATAGGTGCCCAGGGTTGCAATATGTGAGCTTAGCATATGATTACTAACCACCAGGTGATGAAGCAATTCGGGCTGGCTGATTTTATTCCTGGGCTCCGACAATAAGCGCTGAAAAGCGTCTGAAAGATTGGCCAAAGCAACATAGGCTTCTTTTCTTGCCATTTTATATACCACAATTTCAGGCGCCACATCATAAAAGGCCTGCGCTACCGCGCTAAAATACCGGAGGTTGGCTTCCATGAGCTTATGAATGTATTCATGCACCTGTTCCTGCTCCCATTTTGGTAAAAAGAAAAATGCGGCGGTAAAGGAAATAGCCGATCCTATAGCGGTGTCTATTACACGGTCTGTTGCGAGGCTTTTAAAATCGGCAGGATGCATGAAATGGAAAGAAAATAACACATATATCGTAATAGCTGCCACACTAATGGAATACTGGATCTGTAAAAAACTATACCCGATAATCATGGAAAACACCATAAAGCCGAATAATATGGTGTTGTTGTGTACAAAATGCAATAATATAAAGCCCAGTGCGGCGCCTGCAACGGTGCCGGAAAGGCGTTCGATATTTCTTTTTTTGCTTATGCTGTATGCGGGCTTCAAAATGGTAACAATGGTTAAAAGTATCCAGTAGCTATGTCCAAAGGGAAGGAACTGCCCGATCGTATAGCCTGCCAGCATACAAATGCTTATGCGCAGGGAATGGCGGAATATATTAGACCGGAGTGAAAAATTTTCGGCAAGTAGCTTTACATCAAAATCCTGCCGTGAAACAAATTGCTTTACGTCTATTTCCTGCTTTACTGCATTGCCTGCCTCGCTGCTGTAAGCCGTGTAGGTGTGCAGCCGCTTAATGCGCTCGCTAATGTCTTTAATTGAATTAAGGATGTGTCGCAGGCTAATAAAGCCTTCCAGCGTATCGGGGTTCAAATGGCTGTTCCGGTAGGCAATAAACTCCTGCTCTGTTTCATTAATGAACGTATCTAACCTTTCCTCATTCCGCGACGGGAAGCCGCTTTGTATTACGAGGCCTATTTTTTCCAGCTCATTGGCTACTTCCAGAATAAGCTGCCGGAACGGCTCCATGATCTTTCCGTCTTTAAAATAATGATGGAGGGCCTTATAATTTTGCTGTGATGTCATTACCTGCTCAAACAGGTCAACCGAGTCAATGAACATCATCATTAAGGTTCGTCCTCTGGCTGTAGACTCCCGCGTAAACCCCCTTGCTTTGAACAATAATTCCCGCAATTGCTCCTGCTGGTGGTGTATGCTTATTTGCAGGGGAAGCAATTCTTTGTATACATCATCGTCGTTCGCATCGGCTTTATATAATTTCGATTTTGTTTTAAGATAAGAGGCGGTAAGAAAAATACATTCCCCGAGTGCCTGCTGAATAAGCCGGTAGGGCCGCAACGAATACAATAAAAGGCTCAGGAGCATATACCACACACCTCCCCCCAAAATAAAAAGTGCATCGCTGATCACCCGCTCCTGTATATGATGCACGTCAATGTTAAGCACCATTACAATAATGGCAATAAGCCCTATGGAATTGGCGCGGTTACCATAGATGCCAGTAAAGGAGAGAAAGAAGCTTAAAGCCGTAAGCTCTATGGCCAGCAGCCAGGGATAATTGCGGGTATAGCCTATGATGAGGGCTATGGTAAAATTCAGGACATTACTTACGAGCATACCGTTCCTGCGGTGATGGATGGGGCCGGGAGAATCGGTAAGGCTAACCATCAGCGCGCCCAAAGGCAGGGCAATACCAACCGACAACCAGTTGAAATGATATAATACCAGGGCAGGTAATATGGCGCCTACCGTAATGCGAAGTCCTTTGGTAAGGTATTGCCCGGTTATAAATTTCTTAAACTCGTTAACGTAATTAAAATCCGAAATCGTACGCAGCATTGTGCTGCAAAATTAGTGGTTAATAAAAAGATGGAAGCAGCTAATAAGCGGATTAGCTGTTCACCCTACGGCTCACACCCATCCATCGGCAAACAATAAAGAATCTTAATGACAAGAGGTAAACATTAAAACATTATTATTTTTTTTGCCAAAAACAGCCAAGTCAAAAAGCAAATAATGGATAGTCAGTTTGGTTCAAAAATCAGGTCGCTAAGAGAGCAAAGAATAATATGGATTATATCGAAGTAAACGGCTACAAGTCAATAGAAAAAGCAAAAATTGACCTCGCTCCTATCAATATACTGATCGGTGCAAACGGTAGTGGAAAGAGTAATTTCATTTCATTTTTTGATTTTCTCAATAGATTGTACAATCGTAAGCTAAATGAATACATAGCCCTTATTGGTGGAGACAATAAAATTTTGCACAAAGGCAAAAAAAATACAGACACCATTTCATTCAAAATGGAATTTGGTAATGGTCAAAATGGATATTCAGCAAGATTGCAGTCTGGAACAGACGGATTTGTATTCCTACAAGAAGATTTAATTTATAGAGGAGACCCCAAAGATATTAGCAGGTCTGGTACAGAAGCACAAATCAAGATAACTGATAATTTCAGAGCTCCATATGTGAAAAAACATTTAAGCGGATTAAGAAAATATCACTTTCACGATACAAGTTCAAATTCTCCGTTCTCACAATACAGCAACATTGAAAATGATATTTATTACTTCTGCGAAGACGGAATGAATTTAGCTGCATTTATGTATCATATTCAGGAAACCAACAAAATCGTATATAATAGAATTATTAAAAATATTCAGTCAATAGCTCCATACTTTTCAGATTTCTATTTCGCTCCGAACAAAGAAAAGAATGTTAGATTGCAATGGACAGACAAATACAGTGATGTAGTTTTTGGAGCCAATGACCTTTCTGATGGGACGCTTCGTTTTATTGCATTATCGGTTTTGTTTCTACAGCCTGATTTACCTGATACTATTATAATTGATGAACCTGAATTAGGTTTACACCCTTCCGCAATAGCAAAATTAGCCGGAATGATAAAATCAGTAGCAGATAGAGGTTGCCAGGTAATTGTTGCCACTCAATCAACTGATTTAATAAGCCATTTTTTACCCGAAGATATTATTACGGTTGACCAGGTAGATGGAAAGACAGTATTCAATAGACTCAGCAGTGACAACCTACACCAATTGCTTGAGGATTATACTATTGATGATTTATGGAAGCGAAGCATTATTACAGGAGGACAGCCGAACTATAGCCTATGAAAAGAGTAATAATCATTTGCGAGGGTGAAACAGAAAGAGAATTTTGTAAAAATGTTTTAGCTCCTCACCTGATACATCATAACATTTTTATCCAGGCACCTTTAATCAAAAGGTCTATGGGAGGAATTGTAAGATGGTCTATATTAAAAGGGAAATTGAAACCCACTTGTTAGAACCCAATGTGATTGTTTCAATGCTTATTGATTATTATGGATTGTATCAAAAATATAATTTTCCCAATTGGGCAGAAGGCGAAAATATTGTAGATAAAAATTCCAGAATGGGTTTTTTAGAAAATGCGATGAAAGAAAATATTGCTGATGCCTTCAGACACAGATATATACCATACTTGCAGTTGCGCGAATTTGAAGGCTTACTCTTTGCCATAGGCTAAAACGAATTATAAAAGGCTATAATAAACCATTATATGGACACTACTTTGCTGAAGCAATAGGCATTGACCAAATAAGGGCGAAATCTCCAAGATTTAACCAATGGGCAGAGAAAATAATAAATCATTAAACGACAAAGAAAAGGGGCGAACAGCTACAGGGGTTTAGCAGCCGGGCCGGTTACTTTGCGGTAGGGCACCGATACGAAGTAAGCGTAAACGCTAACCCAACTTCTGCTATAACATATGCGTCTGTTTGGTTACGGAACCCGCGCTGGCGGCCTTTTGTGCCTATTCTTACGCCATCTCCTGTTTCATAAGAACGGTCCTGCAGTGCATACCAGGGCGTAGATGAGCCATCGGGCAGCGTGCTGGCAAATGCATCGGGAGAATAATAAGCGCTTACATCATCAAGGTAGTCGGTAGTGGTAAACCGGTAAGCTACCTCAAAAGAAAAGTTGATATTAGGGTTAATATTGTATTTAATGCCCATACCCAACGGAAGGCAGAAAGCCACAGCGCTGTAAGGTTTACGCCCGGGATATAAGGACGAACCCTGTCCTTCTGTACCCAGCGGCCGGAGAAAGTATTTTTTTCCCTGTAAATACGCGTAGGGGTCATAGTTAAAAGCGCCAATACCTAAGGTAACATAAGGCGTAAAACCAAATTCCGGCTCTCCCGGTACAAAACGCATAAAATTAAAATCACCCTGCAGGGTGGCTTCCCAAATATTGCTGTTAAAGCTGAGGTTCCTTCTTTTTTGAAAATCGTTCTTGCTATAAACGTCTGAATAGCCTAATTGCGCATAATGCACGCCAAGGCGAAGCGCGATATATTCTCCAAACTGTTTGCGAAAAAAAACACCGAGCGCCGGCTTGGGGCGGTTAATGGCCGCATTGGTATTAATGTCGCCAAAATAATGTGCCGCGCCTACCGTTACGCCAATTTCGCCCTCCTGCACCACCCCATCTACCTGTGCAATGGAAGATAAAGAAAAGGTCAAAAACAAAATGGATCCGAATAACTTCTTCATTAAAACATGCATTTGTTTTGCAAAACCATCGCTCAGCACGTGGAAACAACGTAATTATATGCGCTAACATGGCATTACGATGCACAATTACCTCATGCAAAATACAAGATTAGTGGCGAATGTCAATGATATAGTAACCGATTTTAAAGAAATCTTAATAGAAGCATCAAAGAAATTTCAAATCTGAATACGGAAAGTCCGAAATTCGAAGGGAAATACCTTCAAGATACATTTACTATGCCCACTATTAAAACCCAGCGCAACAGCACAAAGAAAGAAGTCATTATTGGCAAAGCTGCGAAGCTTTTCCGGGAAAAAAGCTTTTCGGGAACCTCCATGAGAGACCTGGCAGAAGCGGTAGGCGTAGAAGCAGCCAGCCTGTATAATCATATTCAGTCCAAGGCGGAGCTCCTGCAGGTTATTTGCTTCAGGGTGGCTAATATCTTTATGGAGCATCTTGAAAAAATAGAAGTTAATAAGCAACCCGCTATTGATAAGATCAAGGCTATCCTGCGCTTCCATATTCAGCACATGGTTAACAATTATGAAGATGTGCATGTAGCCGACAGGGAGTGGCGGCATCTTTCAGAACCTTACTTATCTAATTATAAAGTGCAGCGGAAAAATTACCGCCAGCGCTTAGCCGCTATTATAGAAAGCGGGATACAAAAAAGTGAAATTAAAGCCATTGACGCCCCTACCGCAGTGCTGATCATGCTGCATGCCATAAGTGGCATCGAATCCTGGCATCGTTCCAAACAAAAGATCTCGGCCGAACAATTGGAAAAGAATATGGTTATTATACTGGTTGAAGGACTGAAGGTATAGGGTTATATTTTAACCTGCCGTTTCGCACCAAAACAAAAACGGTAATAATTGATCTTAATATTGGCTGATGTTGTAACTTCGGTAGCACATAAAGTTGTACCTTACTCCTGCCATATAACCTCTTTCTATGAATTAGCTCATCTGCCTGTGGTAAAGCACGTTTTAATGATTTATAACCGTTTACATTCATCAGACAAAAACAAAAAAAATGGCTATCAGAGAATCTGTAAAGATGCTTCCCAACGAAATCTGGAAGGACCTTCCTGAGCATGAAACCAAAGGCGCCGTTTGGTACAAGTATGCCATCTCCAATCATGGCAGGTTAGTTAAGTACAATAAGCGGATATCAGATGGCTTTGTATTGCGGCTGAGCAGGCAGGCCAATTACCCGATATGGCGAAAAAAGCTGAACGGGGAATACTATACCGCTTTGATTCACCGGCTGGTAGCCAAGCATTTTTTGCCCAAACCCAAAGCGAAGCAGATTTTTATTATTCATCTTGATCACAATTATCAGAATAATAAATACAACAACCTTAAATGGGCTACCCAGGATGAAGTATCGGCGCACAATAAAAAGAACCCAAGGGTAAAAGCTGCTTTAAAAAGACGGAAAGAGAATCCTACCAAAAAAGGCCCGAAGCTTGATATCAGGAAAGTAAAGGGAATAAAGAAGCTGCTGAAAGAAAAAAAGACGCTCCGGGAAATAGCAGATAAATACGGGGTATCTGATATGCAGGTACACCGTATTAAAACCAAAGAGAACTGGGCGCATGTAAAAATATAAATTCACTTTTACTTTACCGTTCCCCTGCCCAGGATTACACTAAAAGAGGTACCCGCTTTGTAAACAGCGGCAACGTTATTGGCCTGCCCTTTCAGCCGGAATCTTTCGGATTGCAGCCTGATGCTGCTTCCATCGGTAGCCTGCACCCTTTGAATAACAAAGCCGATAAGCGCTTTTCTTCTGCCCTGCGCCGGTGTTACGTCTACAATTTTACCGTAAACAGGCGCTCCTTTTTTTATAATTATCCTGCCCTCTGCCTCTACATCCTCGTTGCAGTAAAGGCGAACAACAGAGCCATCTTTATGTTTTTCCTCCGAGCTTAGCTCCTGGTCTAAAATTACGCTGATCTTTTTCCCGGCAGGAACGCTCACGGGCCGGGTTGAAGTAATTGCCGGAGTAGGTGGTGGCTCTTCTGTTGGTTCCTCTGCCGGTGCAGCCTCTTTTTTCCCCGGCAACGGGCTTTCTTTATCTTTTGCTTTTTCAACCGGCAGCGGTTTTGTTTTTTTCTTGCCGGGGTCTGCTTCCTTTGCCTCCACGGGTTCCGGCTCTAACAGGTAAGGCAGGCTGCTTTTTGCTAACTGCTCTTCAATAATACCTGTGTTTTTGGGTACTTGCGCCGGTGCTTCGTTTAACGGAAGGGTTACGCTATATTCCTTGCTAACGGCAATACCGGTATTTTTTCCTATGCGCTTTTCCTTATCCCTGTTGCTGTAATAATTGGCGGTAAGCAGTCCTGCACAGAGAACAATAACCCCAATAAGTAATACCAGGGATGTATTCGTATTCCACCGGTTAAGATACGCAGCCATGTTCGTAAACTTAAATGTTCTGATGGCAGGAAGCTTTACTGCTATAGCCCGAATAGCAGCCGGCAGTGGGGTTTCTTGCACATCCCGCTTCAGCATTTCCGCCAGTTCGGCTTCATTGAGCAAAACAGATGGAATACTTTTAAGAAGCGCTGCTTTGAAAGCGCTTACCGAGAGAAAACGCTTTGCCGGGTTTTTTTCCAAAGCCTTAAATATAACCTGCTGCAGCGCAGGGGTGGTTTTGCTGATGAGGCTGGGGTCCGGCGGTGGCTTTTCTTCCAGTTTTGCTTTCATCAGATGGTAGTCAGTATCGCCGGTGAAGGGCGGATAACCACAGAGCAATTCGTATAAAATATTTCCTGTTGCATAAATGTCCGATAGCTCATCGCCTTCCTTTCCCTGTATTTGTTCGGGCGCCATATATTCCAGGGTGCCTACGGATTTCCCATGCTGGGTGAGCCTTTGTGAATTGCGTATGCGGGCTATGCCAAAATCCATGATCTTAACTTCTCCTTCTTCGGAGATCATTATGTTGGCGGGTTTGAGATCGCGGTGTATAATACCTTTGCGGTGCGCATGTGCTAACCCGTTAAGCAACTGGCTTACCATACTGCATGCCATAAGGGAACTCATAGTGCCTTTTTTGTGCAGCCATTCTTCCAGTGTATTGCCTTTCACATATTCCATTACCATCCAGTAGGAATCCTCCCGGGGAATAAAAGCATAGAGGTGCGTTATATTGGGGTGATTTAATTTAGCCAGCG
>CAYVEI010000041.1:0-28136 GCA_964450515.1 uncultured Terrimonas sp.
GCAAACGCAACAGCGCCCCCTTGTATTACACCTGCCACTTCGCCCACTATTTCATGCGGCTCCATCTTTACCGGACCAAATACTATTGCCTTATATACGTCGCTGATTTTGCTAACCTCATAGGTAATGGCTTGTTGCTCCTGCCGCACCAGCAGCTCAATAACCTGGTTATCTTCCATTGTCAGCAGGAATTTGTTGCCGGTTACTTTTAATGCCCCGGGAAGCACGATCTGCCCGTTTTTCACCGCAGAAATCATTGGATAAGTTCCTTTACCAATAATTTCGTGGCCTTCCACTTTGATGGAAGTGTAAAACCCTTTGTTGCTGATGACAATAGTGGTGGATGCTGTTTTAAGCTCAACAGCTTTGATCCATTGACCGCACAACATAAGTACCAGGATCATTGCCCATTTTTTACCACTCATATTCCTTTATTTAAATTATCAATATACACTGTTAAGCTACGGTTTTATTCGGCCAATTACAGGAGTATACTCCGAATGTTGAATTGCTTTTACCTGTTTGAATCCTTCTTATTTCTTAGCTCAATTTCAATAATATAGCATGTGCAAACTACCGCTGATTTGATGGTTTCTAATGCTACTTTACTATGTGGTTGTTTACTTTTAATGAGTTTTTTAGATAAAAAAAGTACAGGCACATTGAATAATGGCCTGCACTATGCCCCAAAACCACTGCTGATAATCCTGACTGGCTGATGTAATCCTATGCAATATCTTTACTTATTGTAATGGATCAAATGAGCCACCCCATTCGTTATTTTGTGGCAACATATCCGGTACAAGGGAAATTTGAGTTGGATTTAAAGCATAAAACCAGTGATCGAGATTGAGATCATATTTTTGAACGGCTGAACTGCTCTGATCGAGGTTTTCTACAAGCACTGCGGAAAATTTAGCCCTTACAGCCGGGTCCATAATATTATCCGTGTTAGCGGGGAGTTGCGCTCCCTGGTTTAGCATTAAGAACAGGCCTTTTCTTGTGCCCTGACTGTTTAAAATGTCGTAACGTTTCCACCTCCTCAGGTCACTAAACCTGAATCCTTCAAATGCTAATTCCACCTGGCGTTCGCTGATATATGCATCACGGAGATCACCCTGTGAAGCTGCGGTAATACCATATTTCCCATCGTCGCCCGATACTATGCCTGCCCGCTGACGAATCTGGTACAGTACATTTAAAGCTTCAGCGGTATTACCTGTTTCATTGGCGCATTCTCCAAAATTCAATAGTAATTCCGCATAACGCATAGGAGACCACCAGCTTTTAGCACCAGATGCCACGCCAACCAATTGATTTCTATCCAGGGTGGTATCAAGACCTTTCCGCTGAAAAAAACCAGTTACACCATTTTCATCACCATTTTGAATAAGTGGAGAAATGCCCTGGTATGACGACGCTCTCATTTGAAGAACATAACCCGGTGTTGCCTCCGGTTTCCATGCCCAGGCATTCCAGTAGGTATGGGATCTTGGAGCCGCCATACCTATAGTATTTACATCCGGTGTTGGATAAATGGTTCCACCGCAATAAATAGTAGCATAAAACCTGTCGTCGCGATTCGTATAAAAATCTGTAAGGAACTGTGCATTATAAGCAGTATTAGAAAGTTGATTTTTATCAAACTGCATGGAACTGCCATCGCGTTTGGGATAAGCAAGTAATATTGACAATATGGGTTGGTCCGTATTGGTATTTCCATTCGTAAACGGCAAGGGCCTTATGGCATTGAAGTTCATGTAATTATCAGGATAGTAATACTGCTTTACCATAATTTGCTCCCTGTTTGCCGAATACCAGATAGACCGGTAATTGGAAAGCAAACCATAACCAGCGGCATCTGCAGCCTGTACTGCTGCTTTAGCCGCAGTGTAAGCATCCTGCCATCTGGCTGCATCGTTTGACGGGTTAAACAAGGGACTTGCATACCACATGAGTACCCTTGCCTTTAATCCCAGCGCTGCCACACTTGTAATCCTGCCATAATCAACAGCATCATAGCTGGCAGGTAAAGCCAGGGCTGCCTCATCTAAATCTTTTACTATTTGGGCGATGCAGTCTGATGTTTTAGAGCGTGGAATTTTCAGTGAGTCGGGATTGCCGGCATTTTGTGTGTGAAGAATCAGCGGCACTCCTCCTATTGCGTTTACCATTCCCCAATAAGACCATGCGCGCCAGAATTTAGCCTCACCTGCAAGCCGTTTTTTCAAGCCGTCGCTTAATACCGATGCTGGTACATTTACCAACTGGTCCATAAAATAGTTCACCTTATCTATATAAGTATAGCTCAGGTTCACGTTGGTAGTAGCAGGATCAATAATACCTTGCTGGTATTGACCTAAATTAACGCCGCTTCCATTAATACCTTCATCGGCACTTGCTCCGCTGCCGAGTGGCCAGTTAGGCATAAGCCCTCCATATACATCATTCAAATAAGCCTTGATCATGGCAGAGTCTGACCAGACATTATCCGGATTTATGGCATTAGTATTTTGATAGTCCAGGCCTTTTTTACAGGCACCCAGTACAACCAGGGTGGCAAAAAGGAGGCATTTTCTTTTATTTAAATATTTCATTGTTATTTCTTTTAATCTTAAGGTTTAAAACGTTACACTAACACCGGCATTATATGATTTAACAATGGGGAAAGCTGTACCGCCACCCATCTCAGGATCATAAAACTTTTTGTTGAATTTGCTAATAACAAACAGGTTGGCGCCGGATACGTACAAACGAACGCTGCTAACATATTTGTTATACAGGTTGGGAGGAATTACATATGCGATATTCAAAAACTTCAAACGAAAAAAGCTTGCATCAGCATACCAGAAATTACTGCCGCTTACATTGGTTGTTCTTATATTATCATTTACGCTGTAGCGTTTAGGCAACCAGGCATTACTGTTATCCGGGGTCCACGCATCAGTGTACCATCCACGCCACATCCTGTTCCATTCTACACCTTGTGCCAGGTCATTAAAAGATTTCAGATAGCCTAGTGATCCATTGAAATTGGCCGTAATACTCAACCCTTTCCATTCCACACCTAAGTTAAGGCCCACAACAACCGGGTTATTTCTCTTCCTGAGTACTGCTATATCATAGGGATTAACAATGCTATCATTTTTCCCTGTTCCATCCGGGCTTGCCAGATCCTTGTATACAAATTGGCCTACTTCCGGGGCAAAACCATTGAACTTATATCCCGGGTGAGCAGCCATCCAGGCATCTACATCGGCTTGTGTTCTAAGCATATGGTCAACCTCATAACCGGTTATCATAGATGTAGCGCGCCCGTCGCCAACCATATTTTGATAATCGTAGGTTACATTCTGATCTCTTTGTGTGTACCAGCTATACCCATAAGAAGCAACTACCCCGGTAGTAATATTTATCTGATTGATCCGCGTATTGTAGCTAAGGCTAAAATCTATACCATGTGCTTTTTGCTCACCGTAATTCACAGCCGGTAAAGGGCGGCTGAAAGTAGGCGGAGTTGTTTGAATTCTTGTACCTAAAATATCGTAGGTGTAAGTGTGCCAGTATTCGAGAGTAGCGCTAAAATCACGGAGAAAATTAATGTCTATACCTATATTCTTATTCAGGTATTTCTCCCAGGTTATATCCGGATTGGGCAATACGTTATACTGTATCCCGGGGTTAAGCGATGGTTGTGTACCAAAGAAGGCATTGTTCCCCGACCTGTAAGAATCCTGCCATTGCCAGCCACCTACAACGTCATTACCGGTTAAGCCCACAGAAGCCCTTAGCTTCAACATATCTATTGCTTTTATATTGTCAAAGAATTTTTCTTTTGACATAATCCACCCCACCGAACCTGAAGGGAAGAAACCCCAACGCTTGTCCGGTGCAAAATTCATTGAACCATCGTAACGATATGTAAAGTTGGCAATGTACTTGCCTTCATAATTGTACATGAACTGGCCGATCCATGATTTTCGTCCTGTTAAAAAATAGGCTCCGTAGTTATTATCAATGTTTTTTGTAGGCGAGTTGTTGATAATGCCGGTGCTTGTAGCGGCCCACCATTGATCGGTAGTATAAAGCGGGAAGCCGTTAATACTTCCACGCATGCCTTCCCCGCTGGCTTCGAAACGCTCATATACCATCGTGGCGTCTACCTGATGTTTTCCAAAAGAGCGGTTATAGCTTAATTGAAGGTTCAACTGATCATCCGAACTCCAGTTTGAACGCTCCTCAAGGCTGGGTGTATGTGCAGTCAGGCGTGAGCCCACCACACTGTCAAGATCCCAAATGATAGGCTCCCGCTGGTGCAACTGGTAGTACGTAAATGGATGGGTAAATATTTTGTTCTGGTAGTTTGTATAAGATTTGATGTAACTGGCTTTTGCACTCAAACCATCCAGGAACGGAGCTTTATAGGTGAGGCTTAAATTGATAACAGGTTTAATGTTTTCAGACTTATTATAACCTGCCAGTCCATCCGCCTCACCGGATTTATTGGAAATCCAGAAATAATCAACCGGCAAACCTTTACTGGTATAAGAGGGCATATACGGTTGCCACAAAAGCAGTTTCGGGTAGGTGTCTCCTGCCAGGTCGCCACTAGGCCCGGAAATTTTGTTATCATTTAAAGTGATGCCTGCAAAAACAGAAAAATCCCTGTTAAGATCAGCCGTAATATTGGCCCTTACATTATATTTTTTAAAGTCTGTATTTTTTATAAACGCCTGTTGGTTTACATATGAACCCCCGATAAAATATTTTATCTTATCGGTGCCTCCGGATACGCTTAAGTTGTGGGTAGTGGTTAAAGGATCTCTGTAAACGTCATTTAAGAGGTCAAACCCATAACCATAACCTCCGCCGAAATCGTTCGATTTAAAATACTCGGCTGCGGTTTCTGTCCAGGGCGCACCAGCAGGCCCGCCAACACCCATTCCCCAAATATTGGAATGAATGGCGCCCCATTCCAGAGCGCTGGTCAGGTCCATATTCTTTCCACGTTTATCGTAGCCTGTATTAAAAGAGTAATTAATAGATGCTTTTCCTGAACTGCCGCGTTTGGTAGTCACCAAAATTACACCACCTGCAGCACGGGAGCCATAAGCAGCAGTAGTTGCCGCGTCTTTTAAAACAGTTATTTCTGCAATTTCATTTGGACTTAGGTTGTTGAAATCGCCCCCTCCGGATATCTTTCCATCAATTACAAATAAAACGGGGGCAGCATTCCAGGAGCTTGCTGTTCTTATACTGATACCTGGTTGCGCCCCGGGCATTCCGTTGGGTGTACCAACGGATACACCGGCCATTCTCCCCGCCAGCAGGTTACCAACAGATGTAGTTGGTACCTCTATATCTGATTGTTTTAATTTTACCTGTGCTACCGATCCGCTCAACAGCTCTTTTTTCTGGGAGGTATAACCAATAACCACCACATCGTCCAGCGTTGTTGTCAGTGCAGTCATCGAAACATTCATGTTAGCCGCCGCTTTCACCGTTACGGGTTCATAACCGGTTAAGGTAATCCTCAAATTGCTTCCGGCAGGAACGGTTATTTCAAATTGGCCCAGGTCGTTAGCAACAGTAGTCTCCTTTCCTCCCACTCGCGAAACCGTAGCTCCACCCAATACCGTATTGTCTTTTGAATCAATAATTTTCCCGGCAACCTTTATTATGTTTTGCGCAAACGAGAGTTGTGTAACCAGGAGGAGGCAGCAAATGCCTGAAAAGCATCGAAGTAATTTTGTTTTTTTCCTCATAAAAAGCAATTAGTATTGATAATTAATACTTCCTGTTGGTGCAGAAAGCCCATTTCGGGAATAAAATTCACGTATAATGAATGTTCAAACCACCACTGGTTTGATTGTTTCTAATGTTATATTGATATGTTGTTGCTTGCTTTTTAAACGATGTACCCAAAAATTTTCAATTAATTTGGTGTTTCTTTTCAACTACAAATTCCAAAAGCCATGCAGTATCTGTATGAGAATTTTACATTTCCACCCAATCAGTCGTTTACCGTACGATCTGATATGCTGGAAGTAAAAAAATACACCACTTTAAAAAGCCATGTGAACTTTGAAATTGCATTACTGGAAAACTGTTCCGGCAAACGTTTTATCGGAGATCATATTGAAGACTTTAATGACACGGAGCTGGTACTGCTTGGCAGCTACCTTCCGCATTGCTGGCAATATTACAAGGCTATTGACCCCATGATACAACCGCAGGCGATCGTTATTCATTTCTTTCCTGATTTTTTGGGCAAACAGTTGCTCGAAAAGCCGGAGGCTAAAGAGTTAAATGAGCTATTTGCAAAAGCAGCCAAAGGCATATTGTTTACAGGCCAAACCATTCAGCGTGCAAAAATGGTAATGCAGCAAATGTTGTTTGAAAAAGGCCTGGGCCGGGCAGCGCTGATGTTACGGCTGCTCGACATCCTGGCGCAATCAATGTCAGCAAGAATTTTATCTTCCCCCTATTTTAATGCCATTGAAACATCGGGCGAAGCACAAAAAATAAACCAGGTTTTTGATTATATATTTCAAAACTTTAAAGAGTATATTACTTTGCAGGATGTAGCCGGTATTATTCCCATGTCAACCGCTGCTTTCTGCCGCTTCTTTAAACAAAAAACAAACAGAACCCTTACTGATTTTGTAAAGGAAGTTCGTATCGGGCATGCCGCTAAGTTATTGCTGGAAGGCGTGCATAATGTTACAGAAGCCTGTTACAATAGCGGGTACAATAATATTTCCAACTTCAACAAGCATTTTAAAGAAGTAAAAGGATTATCCCCAAGAGATTTTATGAAACAATACCAAACAGAGGTGTGAGTTGTTGGTAGCGCTTCATTGGGTTGGGTTTGTTGTCCGGGCCCGTTCTGTATTGTTTTTTCCACCGGCTTCCATTGCTTTTCTGATTGTTGAACGTTCCCGGTCAGGGATTGTTGAATGAATAAAACGGTTGCATCTCTACCCATGTTTGACCTGCAGAAGTTCCCGGCACACCCTGCTGATAGCCATTCATGAGCTTATTCCATTCCGCACAACGTGGGTCGGAGGCTTCGGACAGCTTACCCATTTCTTCTAAATCAGCGCCTGCAGGTACTGTAATCTTCATTACTAATAAATAGCCGTACCGGTAAAGCACAATTTTTTTGTACCCTGCTTTTTTAAATCCAGCCTCCACCTGTGGCCATACCTGCTTGTGATAATGGAGATACTCTTTTAATTTCAACGAGTCGGGTACTATGTTTACCACAAAAACTTTGTCCTCTGACTCCCGGATTGCTTTTTCCTCATCTTGTTTTTGAGTACAGCCTGCTACCAGTAATATTGCAAAAAATGCTGCACAAGCAAAAATATTGAAAATTATTTTTTTCATACCGCGTTGTTTATTTGCTGTTTACTTTTTTACAGCCGGCACTTCATCTCTTAAATTATTATTATCTGAAAACAAAATAAATAGCCCCCATTACAAGCGCCAGCAATGCCCATCTTATCCATACTGCTTTGGGTTGATGCCCCGCTTTTCTATTGGTTTCTATCAACGATGGAAGCGCCTGCCGTTCATCTGGCCTGGTAAACAATGTTACCAGCACGATCACTATTGCAAACGCTACAAACAAATAAACA
Organism: uncultured Terrimonas sp.; assembly: GCA_964450515.1. Classification (GTDB taxonomy): domain Bacteria; phylum Bacteroidota; class Bacteroidia; order Chitinophagales; family Chitinophagaceae; genus Agriterribacter. The sequence goes on from CAYVEI010000041.1 coordinate 7,644, forward strand.
GACAACAGCAGGAAATGAGGCCAGAAGCCTTTGTACGGATAGCCCAGCACATGGCACAAGCCCACAATAAGTGAAACCAGGCCACCACCATATAAAACAGTTTCTGCTGCAATGCTGTTAACCCGTTTCCACATAATACCTGCCAAAAAAACAACTGATAAAGGAGGCGCCAGTATAGACACCAGCCCCTGGCTTAATTCAAAAAAACCTTTGCCCGAATGCGAGAACAGGTAAGCAATACATACCGCCAGTACCGCGGCAGCCCATGTGAGCCATTTGCCCATTTGCCGTTTACGATCCTCCGTCATGTCTTTGAACTGTGCAACCACATCGAGTGTAAAAACGGTACTGAACGAATTAAGACCAGAGGACACCGTATCAATCAACGCGGCAATCAGCGCGGCAATGCACAACCCAAGCAAACCATGCGGCATTAACTGTGTAACAAGCGTGATGTATGCATTATCCGGCTGTGCTGTTTCTTTAAACAACACGAAGCACATAATGCCGGGAAAAATAAAAATAAGCGGCATGATTATTTTGAGTGCCGCTATAAACATAGCGCCATATTGCCCTTCTTTTAAATTTTTTGCCGCCAGTACTTTTTGTACAATGGTTTGGTCGGCACACCAATAATAAATGCCAACTACCGGGTAACCGGCCAGGATGGCTATCCATGAATACTCCGGATCGGATGCCGGGCGAAGCAGCTTCCAGTAATTTGACGGAACGGCCTCTACAAAAGCGTTTATACCACCAATTTTTTTTAATGCCAGGTATGTAAGAATAATGGAGGAAAAGATAATAATGAGCGATTGAAAAATGCCTGTTCGCACTACCGCTTTTAACCCGCCAATGGAAGTAAAGCTGGCTGCAATTATAGCGATAATGATCACCGATTTCATCAGCGGCCATTGAAATACCTGGGAGATAATGAGTCCGCCGGCATACATAGCACTACCCAGCCATACAAACAGGATGGAAATTAAGCTATAAATAATAAGGAAATTATAGGAGCGCTTTCCAAAACGCAGCAACAGGAATTGTGGTACAGTAGTTACCCTGGTTGCCATGTAATGCGGCAGAAAAAACATAGCCAGCAACATCAAAAATATCCATGCCAGCCATTCGAAATTACTGCCTACTACCCCTTGCGAAAAACCAATGCCGGCAAAACCAACCAGCATCATGGGGCCTGCATTGGCGCTAAAAAGTGAAAACCCAATTTGCCACCATTTAAGCGACCTGCCTCCCAGGAAAATATCTGAAGTTTGCTTCTTGCTGCTGTAAAAACCAAAAGCTAAAAGTAAAACAACATACACAAGCAGTACAAGATAGTCAACAGTAGCAATCGTTACATCCACAATAAACAAATTAAGGTTACATTGTCACTACCGGGCGGTATTGGTCTACCTGGTTATTTTGCCAGCTTCGGGAACCGGTAACCAGCTTTTTTTTCTGGCAATAATCCCAGTCAACACGAACAGGCAGTCCCTCAATATCCGGAAGGTCAAATATCCCGTTTTTCAATTTGGGATAAACAGAAAAATATTTTTCCAGCCCTGCCATGAGTGAATACAAATATTCAACCCGGCTTTCTTCGGGTGCAGCAGCAATAAATGCTGTTGTAAATAATGAATAACCACCCGATGAAAACTCAATATCTTCTTTAACAGCAAGATCCCGTACCTGCATCCATTCGTTCACCCCACTTATTTGCGTGGGCACGGGTTGTAAATGACGCACGCCTGCATTCACTAATGCAGGAAATACCAAAGAAGAACGTTCCGATTCGCCATACGCTATTTCTAATGTGGTGCCTTTACACAGTTGTGCGATCTGGTCGAGTGCTGCGGAATGAACCGGTTCTTCAAACCACGCAAGGTTTTCTGTTGCGGTAATATCTATGAACCGGAGCGCCTGTTCACATGTCCATACCTGGTTAGCGTCTGCAGCCAGTCTCACCCGATTACCCAGCAGGCTACGTACAAATTTAACCCGCTCTGCATCTTCATTCAGCTTTGTGCCAAAATCCTTTCCTACTTTCATCTTATAACAGTCAACCCCTGCATTAAGGAAATAAACAACCTCTGCTTCAAGTTCTTTGAACGAATAATTGGTTCCCCCGCCGCTGCCATAAACACTCACTTTATTACGATCAGCGCCCAAATACCTATGCAAAGGTTGCTTAGCCCTGCGGGCAGCCATATCATGTAAGGCAATGTCTACCTGGCCCAACAAGGCCGCTGCCGATCCCCGAAAGCCTTCGTTACGTATTGACCAATACAATTGCTGGTATAAGATATGATAAGGCAGGTTTTTATTATGCAGCAAAATAGGGATCAGGCATGCTTCCAGGATATTGCTATAACTGCTGAATACCGGCGATTCTCCCTGGTAACCATCTTCATCCTCGAGTGTTATCATTGCAAGCCCATACGAAGAGAAAGGCCCCATGGTAGCGTCCTGAAAAGGAAAAACTGTTTTTGCAGGCTCCAGCGTTCTTATTTGCACGCGTACGATATGGAACACCTCATTATCTATCTTGTACATGGTAGTTACTTGTTAAGTTGGTTTTTTATATAATACACGATCTTATTATATAAACTGTCTTCCAGTGGTCCCTGTAAAATGGCCGAAACACAGTCGCTGAACTCACGCTGAGTCGCGGGTCCGATAACAATATTCAGAGGGAATGGTATATTCTGCAAAAAACGCAGCGCCATAAATGGTAACGTAAGCCCATTTTCCTCAGCCAGGCGGTGTATGCCCAACGCAGCACCTATAAACCGGGGTTCAAGCCATGCCGGCCGTGATACAACAAAGTCCCGGAATTTGCTGCCCAGCAGGCCCATATGCAACGGGCTGGCTGCCCAATAGCTGATATTCCTGTTCCGGCATTCAGGCAACGAAGTATCCAGCGCATCCACACAACAGGCATTCAGCCGGTTGTATTCCATAACCACGTCAAAAATCCCGGCGTCAAGATAATGCACAAAAGAATGGGGGTAATTGCCCCCTAACCCAATTTTCGCTGCATACCCGTTTTGTTTAAATGCGATCATTTGCTTTACTGCCGGTGCAATCTCCGCTTCCGGAATAGCGGCAGGCTCATGCAGGAATAAGATGTCAATATAAGGCAACCCCAAAACTTTAAGGCTGTTTTCCACGCTCTTATTCATTCCGCCAGGCGTGTAATCATACATACCCTGGTCTGAAGTATAACTTTTCAGGCGCCCTACTTTGGTGCTGATCTGTGGACGGGGGCCCTGCCATTGTTGCAAGGCTTTACCCACCAAAATCTCACCATCCCCGTAAGCCGGGGCAGTGTCAATAGATACCATCCCGGCTTCAAGTGCACGGACAATTGTGTTAACAGATGCTTCAGGATCAGGGTTGCCCCAAACGCCGCCCAAGCCGGCCGTTCCCAAAACATATTGCTTTAAAATTGAGTCCTTCCTGTTTTGTTCATTCATACCATATCCGCTTATTCATCTGCATAAAACTATTGCATTTTGTATGATCATTCCATAGTTTATATTGCTCATTTCTTATGTTATTTTGCCTGCGCAAAAAAAAAGAGTACGTATCTCTTCTGCGATAAACTTTTCAGGAATTTATTTTAGCTGATACCGTTACCTCTCTTGCAAACAGAGCCGGCCTTTCGGTATGGTTTAAATGGGTGTTAATAATTTAAATTTTCAAACAAATTAATAATTTGTTTGAAAATTTAAAAACAGCCAGTATCTTCACTCCGGAATCATAAAGAACCTGGATGAGCAAAAAAGCACTGGTTAAAGAGAAAATAGGTAAAGCCGCCATGAAATGCTTCATGAAATTTGGCCTGGACAAGACAACGCTTGACGATATTGCCCAGTCTGTCGGGCTTAATAAAGCCTCCCTCTACTATTATTATAAAAACAAAGAAGACATTTTTGTGGAAGCTGCCCTGAAAGAAGGAGAGGATTATATTGTTTCGTTACAGCAGAAAGTATTGCTGAAAAAAGGAGTGGAAAACCAGGTTTCCTGTTATATGCAGTCGCGGTTCAATTATTATAAGAACGTGCTTAATATGAACAGGGTTTCTGTTGAAACCCTCACTAAAATCCTGCCTCATTTTTTTGAATTGTATGAAGCTTTAATGAAACGGGAGAAACAATTTCTTTCGTTACTTATTAAAAAAGCCGTGGAGGATGGTGAGCTTATGAAAACCAATGCTGATAAAATTGCATCTGTTCTTATTAATGTAAGTGACGCATTAAAGCATAGTGTGGAGCAACAGGCGATCCTGAAAATGGAAAATGAAATTGATTATTCTCACAGCCTCCTGGACATGAAATTCCTGATATCATTGCTATTTAACGGGCTAAAAAAATAATATGAGTGATTTTGCTGCCATTAGTGATCTGCAGGCGGTTCGCCATCATTATGAAAGTGGTGTTACCAAACCCTATGCTTTCAGGAAACAGCAGTTGCTGCTCCTTAAAGATGCTATATTAAAACATGAACAGGATATCAGTTGTGCCCTATATGCCGATCTTAAAAAAAGTCCTGAAGAAGCCTATGCGACCGAAACAGGTTTATTACTTGCCGAAATAAACCTGGCATTGAAACAACTGCGCCGCTGGATGAAACCAAAACGGATTTTGCCTAACCTGGTAAACTTTCCTTCCACCGGCAAAATAATTACAGACCCGCTGGGCGTGGTGTTAATCATTTCACCATGGAATTATCCTTTACAATTATGTCTTATTCCTTTGGTAGGCGCTATTGCCGCAGGTAATTGTGTAGTATTAAAACCTTCAGAATTAGCTCCGGCTACATCAGGCATTATACAAAAAATAATCAGCCAAACATTTTCACCTGCCTATATAAAAGTGGTAGAAGGAGAAGGAAATGTGATAATCCCGGCTATGATGCAGCAGTTCAGGTTCGATCATGTTTTTTATACAGGCAGCATCCCCGTAGGCAAAATCATTTATCAACTGGCGGCCAGGGAGCTTACGCCCGTTACACTTGAGCTTGGAGGTAAAAGCCCGGCTGTTGTGGAAAAAGATGCAGATATTACAGTAAGCGCCAGGAGAATAGCATTGGGAAAATTTGCTAATGCCGGGCAAACCTGTGTGGCCCCGGATTATGTGCTGGTACATGAAGATATTGCCGAACAATTTACGTTGGCACTGATCAATACCATACAGGATTTTTTTGGTGCGGATGCGGGTAAAAGTTCAGACTATGGAAAAATTATTAATACCAGGAGATTTGATCAGTTGGTTGCTTATTTAAAAGACGGCGAAATCATTTATGGCGGAATAACAGATCGCTCTTCTCTGTATTTTTCTCCTACTGTTTTGAAAAATATCACGGCAGGTTCATCCATAATGAAGGATGAAATATTCGGTCCTGTTCTGCCTGTACTGCGTTTCACCACCATGGAAGAAGCTGTTGCTGTTGTAAAACAACACCCATATCCACTTGCATTTTATGTCTTCACTTCTGATAAGGCAAAAGCAAAAGCGTGGATTGAACAAACGGCCTTCGGTGGCGGGTGCATTAATAATACAGCGTGGCATTTTGCTAATCCCCGTTTCCCTTTTGGCGGTATTGGCAGCAGTGGCACCGGCGCCTATCATGGCAAATATTCATTTAAAACATTTACACATGAAAAACCTGTGATGAAAACACCTGTATGGTTAGATCCTTCCATAAAGTATCCGCCGTTTAAAGGAAAACTAAAATGGTTTAAACGCTTTATAAAGTAATAAATGAAACACTCAAAATTCCAAACGATTGCAATAATAACCCTTAATGACTCATTATGAAAGTAATCCCTTCAACGCTCATTGTATTAATGCTATTTACCCCAGTACTTTTACATGCACAGAATAATATTAAAGGCACTGTTAAAAACACTGCTACCGGCGAAACGGCATCGGCCGTATCTGTAACCATTAAAAATTCAACAGAAGGAACCTATGCGTAATCAATTTTATATAACAGCCATTATCATCGTCTGCTGCTTTCTTTTTTCCTGCGGTCATAACAAAAACACAGGTGATACAATAAACGGTTATACTACAACACTGTCATTCAGCCCGGGTGAGGAAGGAAAGATAGCTGAAGCCTTACTCTCTCTAAAAGACAGCACAAGTATTTTGCTGAAAGCCGGCAAGTATTCATTTGATAACCTCAGCATTGCCCAGGTAAACCATATTTTGATCAAAGGAGAGGGAAAGGATAAGACCATCCTTGATTTTTCAGCGCAAAGCCAGGGCGGGGAAGGACTGAGAGTAACCAATGTAAATCGTTTTACCATTACCGGTATGACCATACGTGATTCAAAAGGAGATTTATTGAAAATAAACAAGTGCCGGGACGTGGTAGTAACAAATCTTAATGCTGTATGGAAAACGGCAGACTCTACCAGTGGCGGTTACGCAATATACCCGGTAATGTGTAAAAATGTATTGATAGAAAACTGCTATGCCGAAGGGTCATCGGATGCCGGTATATACGTAGGACAAAGCGATAGCGCTGTAGTGCGTAATTGTAAAGCCGCTAAAAATGTGGCCGGATGCGAAATTGAAAATACAACCAATGCCCTTGTATATAATAATGAATTTTATGATAACACTGCCGGCTTTCTTATTTTCGACCTGCCCGGGCTTTCCCAAAGAGGTGGATATGTAAAGGCCTACGACAATTATTTTCATAATAACAATAACAGAAATTTTGCTAAAGCCGGCAGCTTCGGCACATCATGGGGTGTAGGTAACGCATCACCCGGGAGCGGCATAATCATACTCGCTACTTCTCATATTGAATTATATAATAATCGTATCATCAATAATAATGCTTCGTCTGTCACGATAGCATCCGGGTTTGCTGTGGATGATAAAGCAGCGGAAAAAATCAACGACAATTATGCTCCCATCCCGCAGGATATCAAAATACATGATAACACTATTGAAATGGGCAATGAGTTTCCGGCTCCTGCCCATGAACATCATATAGGGAAGTTGCTGGTTGCCATTGAGCAGCAACTAAACGCGCAGGATGCCACACGAAAAAACAAACGTATCCCTATGATTATGTATGATGGTATTTCGTCCAATATTCTCACTAAAGGAACAACTGCAAACCCTGATAATATATGCATTACACAAGCCGGCGAAAATGTGTTTGTAAACGCCGACTTCTTAAACATACAAAATCCGGGCAAGTGGCATCCCTCTGCAGATAGTACACCGTTTATCTGTAAGTAATGCAATCATAAAGTATTGATAGTTTTCATTTTTGTTATGAAGAAGATATATTTTTTTACATTGCTGTTGAGTACCATCACGTTTTATACAACAGTTATACAAAGTTGTGGTAACGATGCTTACAAAAAGACAGGAGGTACGCATAGTGCTTCGCCGCTGGAGTTCAGGGAAAAGCTTTCTGAATACGGATTTTTTACAGGAAACTTAAGCGGGTTATCCCCTCAGCCCAACGTAATACCATATGAGTTGGCTACTCCGTTGTTTACAGACTATGCAGTGAAAGACCGGTTCATTGTTTTACCCAAAGGCAGGCATATTAATTATACTGCTGAAGGAGCGCTTGACTTCCCTGATTCTACCTTTATCATCAAAAACTTTGCTTATACTGACACATCGCATCAAAAGATAATGATTGAAACAAGAATCCTTGCCAAAGATCCTTTTGACAAAAAGTGGAAGGTGATGAATTATTTGTGGAATGCAGAACAAACAGAAGCGGTAAAACACATTACCGGAGCAAAACTGCCTGTTACTTTATTGGATGATGAAGGGAACGCCGTCTCCACGATATACCAGGTACCCAATACCAACGATTGCAAACGATGCCATATCAAAAATGATGTGCTGATTCCTGTAGGTCCCAAAGCAAGAAATGTAAATTTCATACCCGTATCAAAAACTATGAACCAGCTTGCACAATGGTCATCTGCCGGCATACTGGCTGGAATGCCGGACCTGTCAAAAGTTGAACAGTTGCCTGACTGGAAAGACAGTGTACATTTTACTTTAGAACAACGCGCCAGGGCATATCTTGACGTGAATTGCGCTCATTGCCATACCAAAGGCGGTGACGCTTATAATACCGGACTGTTTCTTGAATATGAACAGAAGGATACACATTATCTGGGTATAATGAAAGAACCTGTTTCTGCAGGCGCCGGGGCAGGCGGATTAAATTACGACATTATTCCCGGCGATGCCCGGCATTCGATACTGGCATACAGGATGAACAGTAAAGAACCCGGCACAGCTATGCCGGAACTGGCGAGAACTATTATTCATAAAGAAGGCGTACAATTAATAATTGACTGGATCAGAAAGATGCCGAAAAACAGAATGGCTAAATAGCGCACAGGTGATTCGGCAAAGCAAGATTCCCCCGCAACCTAACCTGGAACAGTACCACTATTGAATTATGCCAGCATTCCTAATCTCCCTTCACCAGCCCTGCGGGGGAGAACAATATAAAAAGCAGTATGGAAGCCAGTACAAGCAGCAGTGCCGCAATGCGGTTATATTTCCAGGAACTGGTGCTTACGAAATTATTCATTTTTAACTCAAAAGGAACGCGCATAGGCTTCCACCAGCCGATCAGCAGCATAAGTGCTATGGTAATTACAAACAGTAAAGCCAGTATATGCAGGAAGTGTAATTGAATGTGAAATAGAAACTGAGAGCAGCCGTAGCAGGTAATGAAAAAAGCAAGGCCGGTTTTAGCAGCCAGGGCCGGAACTCTTTTAGTGCACAGTCCCACAATCATTATAGTTAAGATAGGAACGCTGAACAACCCGCCCACTTTCTGTAAATAATTATAAAAGCCCCCGGTGGCAAAAAAAATAAATGGCGCAATTAATATGGCGGTCAACGCAATCAGCACCTGTGTTTTTCTTGCTATAAGCATGTCTCCGTTGCTTTCAGGTACTGTTTTTCTTTTTGCTTTAAGCGGGTAATAGATGTTGAGCACAAACAAAGTAACGGAACTGTTCAGCCCCGCTACAAAAGTGGTAAGTGTGGCGCCAAATAATATGGCAGCCAGGAAACCGGAGTATACCGGCGGTGCTGTATCGGCCGCCAGTTTTGAAAAAACAATGCTGGTATTGGGAAGATTGTCATACAAATGTGCAGCAATTACACCGGGTATATTAAGCAATAACGGTAGTACCAGCTTTCCTAAAGAGGCAAGCGCTATTCCCTTCTGGCAGGATGCAAGATCCCTGGATCCCAAAGCCTGCTGCACAATATATTGTTCAGTTCCCCAATAGTAAATATTAACCAGCAGCATACCGGTAAAGATGGTACTGAAGGGAATAGAATCATGCTGTTTCCCAATGCTGTTGAGGTGCCCGGTTTTTGACGAAAGCATAATGTGCAGCCCCTGTTGCCAGTTGCCTTCGCCAAGAAATTTAAGTGCAAAGTATGGCAACAGAATTCCTCCGGTAAATAAAGCAAAGCCTAATAATGTATCAGAAACGGTAATAGCTTTTAGTCCTCCCAATACGGCATATAATACACCACAAATACCTGTTGCCCATACAAGAACCCATATTACTCCCCAGCTATTTATTTTAAAGTTTCCCGATATATTAAACAACCCTTCAAAACCAACGGCGCTTCCATATAATACGCCTGGCAGCAAATTGAAAATATAGTTGGCAAGAAATATAACAGATACGATTGATTTTGTTGCACGATCATATCTTGCTTCCAGGAAATCAGGAGTGGTGGCAATACCTGTTTTCAGGTAAACGGGAATAATAAATTCAGATACCAGCATCATAGCCGCTACTGAAGTTACACCCCATGCCATTACACTCATATTATTGATATAAGTAAGCTCGTTTTCGCCAATAAATGATGTAGTATTGATATTGGTAAACAGCAGCCCAAACCCCACTGATGCAAACCCGAGCTTTCTGTTGGCAAAAAATATTCCGTTAAAGGAACTGGTTCTTTCTTTCCTGGTTTTAAACCATGAAAACAAAGCCACAGCAACCGTAACAATAAGGAATGTAATCAGTATCATTCATTCATTTCATCAATAGTAATTGGCTAAAGGGTTACGTGCAAAGGTTCTCCGCCATTCCACAAAAACACTTTTTTGCTCTTTCCCTTTTCTATAATGGTTATGCGGTATTTTCCCCGAACGCTTTTCACCAAAATATCAAATTGCGTATTAAATGCATAAATATTTTTAAGTGAGAGCTGCTGCCAATCCTTTGGTAACCTGGGGGCAAGGGAAAATGTATTAAATCCTGAAGGATCAAAGCCCAGCAATCCCTCAACAAGTGCACGGCAATAAAGCCCGCTTTCTGCGGATAAGTGACGTTGGTTGCCTTCGGGCCAGGCTTCAATAGCATAAGGAACGTGCCTGCCTAACAGGCGCTCATGCGAATAAAGCGACAGGTATTTTATGGTAGTATCCGTAGCGCCTGCTTTAAAAAGTCCCCTGAATGCATAAAGCGTGGAGCGATCCCAAAATGTAGTGGAGCCCGACTGGGTAAGCAGCCCGTTAGACGACCATAACTTTGGCGAAAGCAAAGCCTGCTGTGTTTGTGTTTTCCGGTCAAATATACCCATCGCCAGCGGCAGGCAAATCCATGAACGCAGCTTATCATTTCCTTCATAATATTTGTAAGTACTAAAGCCCTCCACAACGCCTCCAAAATAGGACTCGATATTTTTTTTAAGCTGCATTGCTTCCATCTGCCATTTTGCTGCAATATCTTTTTTGCCTAATGCAAGAGCAAGCCTGGCGCCGTACAAAAAGCCGCCGTATGCCAGCGTATTGGTAGAGAGATTGATTTTACCTGCCGGAAAACGACCCTCCAATTCATCTGAATCAGACACAATGACCCCTTTGTCTGTTTTTTTCCGAAGTAAAAAATCATTGCACCACTCTATTAAAGTCCACAGGTTATTAGCTTCAATAGTATCTGCACAGGTTAAGGCAAACAGGGCAGCGCCATAGGCAATCATAGCCTGATCTCCCCGGTCGCCGGCGCCATTCCAGTATCCTGCTCCTTCTGCAATAATGGAACTGGGAATAGGATTGTAGAACGGGTTAATATATTTTGCAAATAAGCGATAGCTGTTTCGGGCAGACGCTAACCCCGCCGAATTTCCCAGGTAAGCAAAAAAAGGATTGATATATTCCGCCTGGTCATTCGCCCATATAGCGGCATAATACTCGCCGCCGCCGGGGCCGTGCATTAGTCCTTCTTTTGTTTCATAAATGCTTTCGGCTGCCCTGATTTTTGCAAAGGCAAACATGCGGTTGATAACCGGGTCGGGAGTATTTAGTACTAATTTATCCAGGAGACCGTCAATAAGTGTTTTTCGTTTTTCCAACTCGTACAGGTCAGCATAATAATTAAGCTCTTCGCATTTTTTTCTTGCCGAGATCGCTACCCAGAAATGTAAAGATTCACCGGGATTAATATTTTGCGCCCCTGCATTATATACTTTGGTATTAATAATGTACGAACCATACACGCCCTTGCTTTCATCTGTTATACTATTGCTGTCAACAGGAGGAATGTATATGGAAACAGGTAAAGCAGTTTGATTGCGTACAATGTATGATTCTATATACACCGGTTTATCTGCAGAGGGAAAAACAGCGCGTTCTGCAACAACTCCTTTTTTTATAATACTGCTGCTGTACAGTATTCCCCTGATGAAAAAATGCTCCGGCGTTTCAACTATTTTTTGCCCGTTTATTTTTACGGAGTCTGTAACATTGCCGGCAAACTCTTTAATCAAATTGCCACGGGTGTCATTAGGAATGGTACGCAGCATGGGGAAAATAAGTTTCCGGCTCAGGTACATATTTCCGAAACTATCTGTTCCGTAACGAACAATGGCAGAAAGCTGTTTTCCACTCATCTCAATGTGGTCGCGATGAGCCTGCCCTGCTTTAACGGACCATTCAATGCTGCCATCATTTTTAAGGTTCCAGTATTGTTGCGAAAAAGAGTTAAGCGTTGATAAAATAAAGAGGGAGAATATTATTTTTTTCATCGTTGTTTGAACTTTTGCGGTAAAAATATATCATAAGGTTTTCCTTTTAGCAAGCGTGGTAGGCACCGTAACCTGTATGCTTTCATTTTTAAGAATGGCATTGGCAGCCATTGTTCCCATTTGGGCAAAATTGGCAGAGTAGGTGGTAATGCCCACAAACTCTTTTGCGGGTTCGTCATTATGTGAGAGGATACCTATATCTTTCCCGGGTTTTAATTTTTTTGCGTTGCATTCTCTAAGCATTTCCCACATGGCAAAGTTGTCGAGCGTGAAATATACTTTCCCTTTTTCTATTGTGCCGGGAACAAACTCTTTTACAATACGCCCTTTTATTTTATGCGTTTTTAAAAATTTACGGAAAGCCGTTGCAATTTCTTTAGGATCGAGCGAATCGGGCGAATGGAAAAAAATAAACTCGTCAAACTTCCTGATTTCTCCTGCCAGTTGAGTAAATGCTTTATAAGAAGAATTTTCAAATTCCTGTGTGATGTGATTACATTCACCATCAAGCTGCTCATAACGGTCAAACATCAATAATTTATTCCTGGGAATGGGGTTGAGAAGACTTTTTGATTTAGGGTGAGGAATGGGCGCAATAACGTACATGCCAAACTGCCTTTTTATCCTCAGCAGAATGGTTTCAAAAATTTCAATATTGCCGTGATGGAAGAATACCTGCAAATGAATTTTTTCTCCCAGCGTGTTGCGGAAATTCCTGTAAAACTGCTCTTCAAAACTATCTAAGTTATACATCAGCAATGCCACTTTCAATAACTGGCTGGTACTGCCATTGGCAACAAAATACCCCAGCCTGTTTTTCGAATCCACAATACCACGGCTTATCAGTTCCCTGTATCCCCTTATAATCGTTTCCCTTGAAAAGCCAAGCTGTTTTATCATATCATTTACCGACGGGAGCTTATTGCCTGGCACCAATATCTTATCATTAATTGTATTGATGATACCCTGCACCAGCCGGTCGTGTTTTGAATAAGCGCTAACCTGTTGCAATTCTATGATCTTATCAAATACGGTCGTCATACTGCTATACCAGTTAAAATATTACATGTAGCTATGGAACAATTACTGTTGCGGTTTTTCCGGGCAACAACCTTATATCGGTATATGAGGTTTGATTATCCATAATATCAGTTTGCAAAAAAGCTTTCACTTTTTTCCCATTCATCAGCAGCCAGGAGTGGTTTCCGTGAAAAGCGGCCCTCCATGTAACAGTTTTTTTCCCGTTATTGGTTAATGTGGATTCTTTTTTGCAGTGTTTAAGATTTACTTCTGCAGAAAGAATGTTAAGATGATCAATGGATGCGCAATGCTGAAAAGGATAATTGTACAGCGTGGTAATACGGTTTGAGCCTGCATCGGCGCTAACACCCATCACTCCCTGCACAATGCCTTCCATTACGCCAAAAGATACTTCAGGATATTCCCGTCTTTTAGTAGCCGGGTGCATGAGGTGCACAATATTTTTATACGCCTCATCAGCATATCCATACCTGGCAAACTGGTAAGACAGGTAAGAGCGGTTCTCCACGTTTAGCGTAGTGTCAGCAAGCTGCTCAATGGTTTTCCGTATCCGGCTGCTGTCTTTTAACACATCATACCATAAAAGGAATGTTGCGCCTTCGCCATTGCCGAATATACTATTATTGGTATAAAAGGTATGATACTGCTGTGCACTGTTGTCCCACCATTTTTCATCTATTTGTTTCCGGTAATTTTCCGCCATGCGTGTATATGCTTCCGATTTTTTGCGGTTGTCCCATAAAGATTCCATTGCTGCACAGCTCTTATAAGCCCTCGCAATAGCTGCAATCAAATCAATACCCATTTTTATATCATCTCTTGCTTCATAGTACGAAGGAATGCCACGGCAACGGTGAAAATAATCTTTTACGTTAAACGGAACCGGTGCATTAAGATAAGGCGGTCTTTTTAGCAATGAATCTGCTTCTAACTTCCATCTTGTAATATAGGAGGTAAGGGTAGCGGTAAAGAACCGTTTGAAAACAGGTGAGTTGATATAGGCTTTGTCGCCCGTCCACTGGTACATACGCCAGCAGGCATATACCAGTTCAAAATTTGCATTGAGGTTGTACCAAAACTCGTTGTCGTTTCGGTAATCTTCCGGGGCGGGTTTGCCAAATTTGTTCATTTCCCAATAGGTGCACCAGTCTTTAGACGCAGAGATATTAGATACAAAATGGGTAAGCATATTTTTGTTTTCGGCGCTCAATCCCAATATTTCTGCGCCAATGCTTTGATGCGACACATCGCGTATGCAAAATGCCTGCCGTGACGGGAGCGCCGCTTCGTACCAGGGACCTACCGGATCTGAAGGATTCCCTTTGTAAGAAAGCGCCAGTTCCTTTGCACGATAGAAACTGTTTTGCAGGGCGGTATCGGAGGAGGCAAATTCAACCAGAGACTGAGCAAATGCTGAGGTATATGTAATACCTGTGATGTACAGGAAAATGAAAAAATTTTTTCTCATGGTTTACAAAAATATTGTTTAATAAGGGGTTATTATAACAAGCTCACAACAACCCCTTATTGTTTTTAATTATATCCCGGGTTTTGTTGCAGTCCCGTCCTGTTTATTTCCGTTCTGGGAATGGGCATCAGGTAATGTTTGGTTTTGTCAAAGCTCCTGGGTTCAATATCCTGGTAAGTGTAGGTTTTTACACCCGTGCCGGCATTGCGGGTGATGATAACCTGGCGCACCGGTTGGTTCTCTGTTAGCTCGGCAATTTTCCAACGGCGCACATCGTAATAGCGGTGCCCTTCAAAAGCAAGCTCCACCTGCCTTTCGTTGCGCAGCCTTTCTTCAAGTGCAGTGCCGGTTTCGGTAAGCGGTGTGGTTATGCCTGCCCTTTCCCTTATCTTGTCAAGGTAAGTTCTTGCTGTTGCTTCGTGACCTAAGTAAAATTCAGCTTCGGCATAGTTCAGGTATATTTCACCGAGGCGTGCCAGTATCCAGAATTTATTGGACTGGGTAGTTGTGTTGAAATTATACGCAGTATCCATATACTTCCTGAAAGCATAGCGGGTCAGGCTGTTGTTCCATGCATCATATCCCTGGTCGGAATCATAGCCGCCTTCATAAAACTGCGCCTGGGTGGTAGTGCGGTCTGAGAAGTATGCAGGATTGCCGGTTGATCTTCCGTCAAAAATAATATCCGCATAAAAACGGGGATCACGGTTTACATAAGGATTTTGCGGATTGTAGCCCGATGTGGGGTCAGTTATATATTTACCATCGGCAGTACCAAAAGCATCCACTAAGTTCTGTGTGGGTGCAAACGCAGCCCAGCCGTGATAGCCATTGGGGAAACACATCATTTCAAGCCCTGTAAAAGGATCCCATTCACCCTGGTAGCCAGAGAGGTGTACGCCAATCAATTCGCTGTTATCAGTAGTGAACAGGTTGGCATAGTTGCCCGTGTAGAGGCTGTAGCCGGGCAAATCAATCACTGCTTTGGCGGCATTAGAAGCAGCAGTCCATTTTGCCTGGTCGTTGGTGGGATTCCATAAAGGGCTTGCCGCATACAACAACAGTCTCGATTTTAGCGCAAGCGCCAGGTCGGCCGAAGCACGGCCTTTTTGCACATTGCTGTTTGCCAATAAAGTTGCCGCTGCATCCAGTTCATCGCTGATGAATTTTACACAATCATCAAAACTGCTTCTTGTGGCTGTGAAATCTGAATTAAGATCGAAGGGTTCTTTAATCAATGGTACGCCGCCATAATCGCTGATAAGCTGAAAATAAGCATAAGCCCGCAGAAAGGTAACCTCGCCTTTTATTCTTTTGCGATGGGCATCATCGCCGGGTACATTGTCAATTCTTGAAAGGAAGATATTTGCATTCTGAACCTGGGTATAATTCTTTGACCAGATATCAAAATTGCCGGCATTATCAGGGGAGAGCAATCCTTTGTTCAATACATTTCTTGCACCACAGGTATAACTATCTCCAAACTTGGTAAAGCCTTCATCACTTGCAGACGATAATGCAACGCTCCTGCTTAAAGAGCGCTCCCAGTCAACCGTAAAGGTGGGCAGCACATTGTAAATATTATCGGCGTAAGCTTCTGCCAGTTTTAAATCTTTCCATACAGACTCATCTGTATATGAGTCTAAAGGAGCTTTATCTAACACCTTTGAGCAGGAAGATAAAAAAACACCTGCCAAAATGATGCTTATTGCAACTATTTTTTTCGAGTTCATATAATTTGTTTTAAATGCTGATATTCTCTAAAGTCCGATGTTGATACCAAATCTGAAAATCCGCGACTGTGGATAATTTACTCCGGTTATATTATTGGTTTCAGGATCAACTCCGTATTTTCTCATCTTATCAAATGAAACCAGGTTATAGGCGCTGGCATATACCCGTATTCCGGACAGCCCGTAACCGGAATAAACCTGCGAAGGAATGGTATAGGATAATTCCAGTGTTTTCAGTCTGAGAAATGCCGCGTTCATCAACCAGAAATCGGAATTGCTGTAATACCCCGAATTCGTGCTGTTGTCGTTAAAGGCCCGGGGATAAGGGCTGTTTGGGTTATCCTGTGTCCACCTGCCATCGTACAACCATTGTGGGGGTGCAATGAGCGACCCCTGCATCTGTGAATTGATGAGTTGCCTGGCTCTTGCCTGGCCAGAGAGCAGTATATTCAATCCAAATCCCTTATAGTTTAACCCTACCGTAAATCCATATACTATCTGGGGAACGGAAGATTTGTAACTACGTACCGCATCATCAGCAGTAATGGAGCCATCGTCATTGGTGTCTTTAATTTTTATATCGCCAATCCTTGCCCCCGGCAAATGCACGGAATGATCAATTTCATCCTGTGTGCGATAAATGCCATCGCTTGCATATAATAGCCAGGAATTGATAGGATGTCCTTCAAATTTTTGCCATTCAGGCACTGTGGCTGCCTCATCACTAAAAATTACTTTGCTCTTTGCAAACGTTCCGTTAGCGCCAAACGCGTATTTCAAATCGCCAAACGCATCAGCATAAGTAACGGAAAAGTCAACTCCCCTGTTTAATGATTTTCCGATATTCTCGCTGGGCAAACTCATACCCGTGTATAACGGAATAGAGGCGTTTCTTTGTGCAAGAATATCACTTCTGAGATAGCGGAAATAGTCTACCGTTATGCTGAGTTTGTTTTTCAGAACACTCATATCGAAGCCGATATTTTTTGTGTCCTGTTTTTCCCAGGTAATATCCGGGTTAGGTGTGCTGGACAGGTACAAGGCATTTGCGAGTGCATAATCCCCAAAATAAGTCTGGTAACTGGTATTGGTTATTAACTGATACCTTGTAAGGAAGAGATATTGGGCAACCGCATCGCTGCCGAGTATGCCCCATGAAGCTCTTAGTTTTAACTGGTCAATAAATGTAACAGGTTTAAAGAAGTTTTCTTCAGAAATGCGCCATCCTGCTGAAACGGCCGGAAATAATCCCCAGCGCTTGTCAGCAGGAAAATTGAATGAACCATTGTAACGCATGGTAGCTTCAAGCAGGTACTTGTTGTCGTAAGCATAAGCCACGCGGCCCAGGTAGCTGGCACGACCATCCTGCGAAGCAGCGCCTGTGGCTATTTGCCCGTCTGCCGAACCGGTAAATATCTGGTCTATCTGGTCGCTGAGGAGGTTTTTCCTGAAAGCATAAGCGCTCCAGTTGGTGGTATTGGTTGCTTCGTAACCGGCAAAAGCATTAATGCTATGGCGGCCAAGCTGCCTGTCGTATGCTAATTTAATAAAACGGGTGCTGCCATTATACATGCCTTCATTTTGTGTAATGGCTGATATGGCGGTGCTGGGGCGCTGATTGGAATAAACGCCTGTGGTTTTATTATAAGCATAGGCATCCCAGGGCTTGTTGAATATTTTTTCATGCCTCATGTTCACATCATAAGAAGCATAACCGCTCAACGATAATCCTTCAGTAATAAAAGGCAGCTTCCATTCAAACCCGGCTAAAGGCGTAAGCACATAATTTTTTATTCTGTCGTAACCGGGATCGCCGGTAACCAGAATAGCAGGATTACGTCCGGCGGCAACTCCTGCGCTTGGCGATCCGTTGGGCCAGTACACGGGTATAAAGGGATACATGGAACGTGTTTCGTGCATAATGCTTCCTATACTATAAGTAGGGTAAGTGCGGTCTTCCTGTCTGCCTGCCACGTCTAAGTTTACCTTCAGGTTTTTTGAAATGCGGGCATCAATATTAGAACGGAAGTTATACTGCCTGTAATGCTCAATGCTGTTTTTGAAATTACTCGACTGGTCTACCATCTGACCGGAGAAATAGTATTTCACATTATCAGTACCACCACTTACAGAAAGTGAATGTGTGGTTTGCGGTGCATTTTTGCGGTATACTTCATGAATCCAGTTGGTACTGGTGTAGTTGGGGTCATTGCCCGCCTTATATTTGTCAACTTCCTCCTGTGCGTAAGTACCGGGATTGATCTCGTTATAATACGTCATGTATTGCCAGGCATTCACAATTTCAGGCAGCCGGGTTAATTGCTGTATGCCATAAGAACCATCGTATTGAATGGCGGGCTTCCCGGTTTTGCCGCGTTTTGTAGTTACCAATATGGCGCCATTGGCGGCGCGTACCCCGTAAATAGCTGCCGATGCATCTTTCAATACAGTGATACTTTCAATATCATTAGGATTGAGGCGGCTGAAATCCCTGTCGGGTACCCCATCAATAACTATCAGCGGGCTGGTGCCTCCTCCAAAAGAGTTAAATCCTCTTATAAAAAAGGATGACCCGTCATCGCCGGGCCGGCCGGAACGGTTGTTGGCAATAACTCCCGGAATGCGGCCTGCAATAGCATTGGCAACGTTGGCAGAGCTGCTTTGTACAAGATCGGATCCTTTTACTGAGGCAACGGATCCGGTAAGCGTTGTTTTTTTCTGGGTACCATACCCTACTACCACTACTTCTCCCAATGAACCGGAAGCCGGCAGGAGTGTTATAGAAAGCACTGTATTTTTTCCTGCAGCCATTTCTACTGACTGGTAACCGGCATAACTTGCTATAAGCGTTGCACCGGCGTTTGATACGGTTATTGAGAAACTGCCGTTTTCAAGACTGACAGTGCCATTTTGAGTCCCTTTTTCCAAAATGGATACATTGCCCAGGGCTTCACCTCTTTCATTTACCACATTTCCATGTATCTGAATGTGGCTTTGGGCAAGAAGGCTGGGAGCTGAGAAAAGTACCTGAAACAGGAAAAATGCGAGCAACAGTTTTTGGAAGGGAGCGGGGCAAAAAAATCTCCCTCCCTTATTAACACAAGGTTTCATAATTTTTTGAGTTTATTACTAAGAATTAAGTGTACAGCAAACAGGTAGTATACTTGTTTCAGGTGCTGTCAAAATGATGCGGGGGATTTTTAAGCATAGCAATCGTTTTAGCGGCAAATCATTTTACAAATGTATTCTGGTCTAATCTATTCTAATACGAATATACTTCTTTATTTTAATTTTCATTCTCTATTTTACAGAAAATAAAAGCCGGGCATACCCCTTGTTAATAAGGGGGGATTGGAAAATTGCTATCCATACTTCCAGAAAAATAGTTGGAATAAGTTATGCGCAAAATATTTCCCTGGTTGCAGTACTCCCCCTTTGTATAGGGAATACCGTATTGCCGGCAAAAACTTAAAACTTGTAATTTTTGCAGGCTATGATAATTGCTACAAATTGGTTTTGTATAATGATGCTTAGGCAGGAAATTTTAAAAGCTAAACGGCAACTGTAGAAGCCGTTTAGCAAAATAAACTATACTCCGTTTCTTTTTAAGGGTACAAAGGAAGCCTGTCAATAAATTCAGCCCGGTAAGGAATGAAACCGGTTCTTATCCGCCATAGTATTTCCCCGGTTTTGCCCAGCAATGATACGGAATTGGCCTGCGAACTGCAAACCAAAATACTGGTATCTCCCACCCAATAAGCGCTTCCCATTCTTTCGCTGTAAAGGTTTACTGGTAATACAATAGAAAGATATAAATTGGCTTTTCGGGCGGCTTCATCCAATGTATATGTTAATACTGATGATTGTTTTTTGCTGATACCGTTTTCAAACAGCATCAATTGGTTGTTCGATGTACGATGTACGGCATGCGATTCAGAAAACTGACCGGCTTTGGGAAAAGCAAAATCACCACCCCGTCCCATCTTCCAGATCAGCTTTCCTGTGTTAGCGTCAATTTTCCATATCTGCCCGGACAGATAGAACGAAAGCAAATAATTGCCGTCTGTATCAATACTCAGGCTGTTGGCATGCAGCCAGTCATTTTTGTCTTTTAAAGTTCAATCGGGGAGTTTACGGCCTGTATATCAACCTTTTTTGCCTGCCTGATCAGTTTTCCTTCGTACCA
>CAYVEI010000042.1:0-27467 GCA_964450515.1 uncultured Terrimonas sp.
CTGCCTGGCAGCTCACCATTATGCAGAGCAGGAAATAAATGATTTTTTTGAACATGTTGCAATTTACGTATCCTGTGTCATCTGTAAGAAACGGTATAAAATGAATTATTGACATAAGCCGGGCTTTATATTTATGTATTGATCCTGATGCTATAAAAAATTTATCAATGAAGCTTTCAGCGGTAATTGTTAATTTTCATCCGAAATTATACTATGAAGAAATATGCGGTAATAGTAGCAGGGGGTAACGGAACCAGAATGGGAGGACTTGTTCCCAAGCAGTTTTTACAGCTAAAGGGCAGACCGGTGGTATGGCATACGCTGGAAACGTTTTTACGCGCTTTTGAAGATTTGCTGATCATACTGGTGGCGCCGGCTAATTTTGAACCGGAAGGCGATGCGCTTATCCGGCAAACAACTGCGCCGTGGCGTATTCAAATGGTTACGGGTGGCCCTACGCGTTTTCATTCGGTGCAAAACGGACTACAAAAGATAGAAGAAGAATCGGTTGTTTTTGTGCACGACGGTGTAAGATGCCTGGTTACTGAAAAACTGATCCGGCGTTGTTATAACCAGGCACTTGAAAAAGGAAGCGCTGTTCCTGCGGTAGCGGTAAGCGACAGCATTAGAATGATGGAAGGCAGTAGTACCAGGGCGATAGACAGGAACCTGCTGCTTGCCGTTCAAACCCCACAGACTTTCAGGAGTGAAATTATTTTACCGGCTTTTGAGCAGCCCTATAGCGAAACCTTTACTGATGAAGCTACAGTAGCGGAAGCTGCAGGGCATCAAGTGTTTATGATAGAAGGAGAAAAGGAAAACATAAAGATCACGCTGCCTGCCGACCTGGTAATAGCGGAACAGTTGCTTGGGAAAACATAAGGGTAAGCGCAGTTCCTTCTTCGGTTTGCCAATAACAGGTAAATTAAATCCGAAGCAGAATGCGATCTCAGATTTTTAATTTCAAATCTCAAATCCTGCATGATTGGAAGACTTACTACAGCAGTTCAAAAAATTATTTTCTGTTATGCTATTACAGCAGATCTGTCTTCTTTTTTCCGGCTGCTGATCAATACGAAGAAATATCGTTATGCTAAAAGCACTGCCAGCTATTCCTCTATAGCTGTTCCGTATCATTTGCTGTTGAACGGGAAAAGAAAAACTGTTTTTTTGAGAACCTATACCGGGGATATTGCAATATTCTATGAAGTGTTCTGGCAAAAAATATACAGACTTCCCTGGGATGACAGAGCGGTAAAAGACGCTGTAGTTGATCTTGGAGCTAATGCAGGCATGGCGTCATTATTTTTTTCTGTGTATCATTCCGCACCGGTAGTATATGCTGTAGAAGCTGATAAACATAATATGGAATTGCTCATGAGCAATCTTTCCACCGAAATATCTGAAAGTTGTGTTAAAGCATTGCATGCGGCTGTTTACCATAAAGATACTACGGTGTATATGGAGGTGAAGAAAAAAGCATATAATACGGCTATTGCCCTGGAAGTAACGGATATGCCTGTGCGTGCCATATGCATGGATACGTTAGTTGAAATGTTTAAGCTCGATAAGATAGGCCTTTTGAAAATAGATATTGAAGGCAGCGAAGAAACGCTTTTTTCTGAAAATACCGGGTGGCTTAATAAAGTGAACATGATTGTTATGGAAATTCACGCTGTTTCGTACCGGAGCACCTGTGAAGCTGTATTACGTAACAATGGATTTGTTATTGATGAGCCGGGTAAAATAACTGCTTCCTCAAATTTATTGTGGGCAAGAAAGCCAACGGAGGTGGAATAGCTATTTCTTCAAAAATTTTACCGGAAACGGCAAACGGTTCATTCTGAGATGCCAGTAATGGGCAGGGGTGGGGCCAAACTGCCGGTTAAAAAAGGCAATACCGGAAATGTCGGATCCCTCAAAACGAAAAATTTTATTTGAGCCTGCATGATCCTGTATGGCTGCATCGGTGAGCAGGTAAAATGCGCCCATTGATTTTCCATTCGCGGTGCTTCCTCCTACTAATGAATACACGAAGTTGTTGTCGTAAAGCACAATGTAAAATGCTACTGCTTCGCCCTCCGGCGTATGGGCGGTATAGGTTTTAAGATAACGCCTGCCGGCTGCCATATTACAGCAGTCTATGAGTGCCCGATAATCTTTTCCTGCAATGCGGGGATGTTCTGTGTGGTATGTTTTGCGGTATAAAGCAATAATATCCTCCGGGGTATCATTGCGAACGATTACCAGGTTATGCTTATGCGACTTTTCTAATGAGCGTTTTGCCAGCCTGCTGTATTGGCCGGTTAAAGCGGAGGCGTTTTTTTTCAGATCCAGAAACAGGTTTAGCCGCCTGTGAACAGTGAGCGCCGCAACAGGGTTGGGTTCAGGTAAAGTATAGGTTTCGCTGATGTCAATATCCCAGTAAGTAAACTTTGAAGGAATGGCCTTTAAAAAATCGGCTATGCCAACAGCCTTTGTATTTGTGAAAAGGCCCAGCGATACTGTAAAAAAGGGCTGGTACAGGTAATAAAATCCATACTTTTTTCTCCAGGTAAGCGGCATTACCGCTTCATAATCGTTAAATACCAGAGCGTCCCAGTTATCTGCCATATTGTTTAAATACCACGAACGGGCGTAGATCAATCCATTAGCTGCCTCCGCAATGCATTTATCCCATTTTGCAATGTCAATTTCATTTCTTTTCAGGTATTGAATGGCGGTAGTCATGAAAGGATTACTTAAAAAGGAATAAGCGGACTGATTTTTTTAAAATTAATGTTTTGTATGTCTATGCTGAATGCTATGCGCTGCCAGAAATTATTGCCGGGTGTTGATCGGAAGTAATTATGATATACTTTGCTATACAACAAAGGCACATATACATTTACGATGTCTTTGCATAAAGACAATTGCAGCCCTGCGTCAAATAATATTTTCGGTTGTTCTGATCCGCTTGCCCACCCTCCATTATACGTACCCAGGTCTGCAAATAGTTTTACAGGAATCCGGTGATGGATAGTGGAAGTAAAATTCAACGCCATCAGCCAGTCATCCGTTTTACCCACTTTATTGCTGAGCAAATCTGTTCGTACTTTAAACCCGCCGTCTCTTATCATTACCTGTTGGGAAAGGAAGCCGTTGTATTCGTTGCGCCCCATAAAGTAGTTGCTGTAGTTATAGTCTTCATCGCCTTTAGGCGCGCTCATGTTCAGATGATAGGAGTTTGTATCAAACCGCTTACGGGATGTTTTATCACCCCGGTAAAAAAATTTTCCGGCAAACCAGCGGGCATTTAGTCCTCCGCCTTTGGGGTAATTAAAAAAATAATTGCCGGTATACGCTATTCTTCCAAAATCTTCCGAAAGCTCAAACTGTAATGCATAGCGGTAAGGATATAAGGCCCGGCTGTTATCCGTTACAAAATACAGTTGCCCAATGGTGCTGGTATGGGCATTAACGGAGTACAGGTTCTTCTGTAAAACAGAATCCCATGAAAACCGCAAAGCATCCGTATTAATGAAATGGGTTTTCAACTGCAAAAAGCGGGTAAGCCGGCTGCGCGGATCCCTGTTCCGGAAAGTGAACCGGATCTGCGGGCTGAGCTTGCCGTACCGCAAAGGAGTGGTATGGTTATCTTCATCTGTAAAGGCATCTCCCGAAAATCTTGCAACACTTAGGCCCGCTTCAATACTATAAAAAATATTTTCCGGGTACCAGGTATAGGTTGCCCGCCCGATGCCGTTGAGCTGTTTGCTGCCTGTGGCATATAGTGGCGCCGCAATAAAGCGGAACGGGGTAAACGGAAGCGAATAGTTGTGAATAACAGCACCCGCCATCAGTTTGTCGTAGTAATTAAAACCCAGTGCGGGAGCTATACCTGTATAGTAATATTTTTGATCGCCTGCTTTCCCTATCCAGGCAAGCCGTATTTTCCTGGGAGCCGCTGCTATAAGGCTTCCCCTGGTGTTTAGCAAATTAAATATGCTATCCATGTTCTTTCCGCTTACCGATGTAATTGCCTGCTTAAAATCTTCGGGATAAGGATGTTTGAACTGCCATTGATGGTAATACGCATGCATACCCGAATCAAATAATTCTTTCCCCGTGAAGGATGCTAATAGCTGCATCCATTGTGCCGCTTTATAATAAGCGGATAAGTAATAATTAGCTGCGGAAAATGCAGGAGCGGGCAGCTCCACCGGCTGATCTTTTTTTACGGCAGCCACCGATTCAGAAGCAATTTTTTTAAACGCGGATACGGTGAATGGTGCGGGATTTGTTTCTTCTTCACCAGCCGCATATCGGTTTTTATAAAAAGTATTCATGCCCGCAGCCATCCATGGATGCTTCCGGCCGTTGGAAGCCAGTATGCCGTAAAACCAGTTGTGGCCAACGCCATAAGCAATACGTTGTTCTGCTAACTGACCTCTTTTTGGAACAGAAAGCGCTGTAATGGTAGGATATTCCCCCTCCATAGCAGGGGGAACTTCTGCAATACTTAAAGTAGTAAACGGGTATGCGCCCACTGAAGCAGCATAAAACAAGAGCGCTTTTTTCGCATAGGCTATACTGTTACTCCATTGCTTTTGTGTTGCAGGGGTATAAAAAGCATACACGTCAATGACCTTTCCGGATGGCAAAGCGCAGGTGTCGTGTTTTACCATATATCTTTTATCGGCAAACCAGGCAAAGTCATGTACGTTGTTTTGCCTGTAATGAAGTGTTTTGGTGGCAGCGGCAGAAGGAGGAAATACCTCGCGGATCGTTTTATAGGAACCGCTTTTTATCTTTTTTCTGTACCGGTTTTCTTTCCAGGTATATGATGCGCGTGTTTCCAGCCATGCTTTCTCGCTTTCATTTTGTAATACGCCTGTTGCGGCTACCACGTAATTTTCGGGAAGGGTAATGGTTACGTTGAAGTTTCCCGGCTCACTGTAAAGCGCTCCCTGCTGCAGGTAGGGCATGGGGTGCCATCCTTTGCTGTCGTAAACCGCGGGTTTGGGATACCATTGCGTTATCTGGTACGATTGTCCTGCGTGCCCGCTGCGTGAAAAACGATCAGGAAGCTGCACATGAAACGGAGTGGTGATGGTAGTTTGCTCACCGGGTAAAAGCGGGGTGGGCAATATCACGCTTATGATATCCAAATGTTCAGGATGATCTGTTGTATTTGCCTGTACATCATTTACCCTGAAGCTGAGCTGGTTGATATAGCCCCTTTGTTCTGGCAACGAAAAGTAAAAACGGGTATCGCCGTTTTGCAGCATTTGCTCACTAAAAGCGGTCTGGTCGTTTTTAAAGGCATTGGGCCATACATGAAACCAGATATAGCGTAAGGTGTCCGGCGACTGATTGTGGTAAAGTATTTTGATAAAACCATCGAGAGTATGTTCCGTGTCATTAAGGGAAACGTTGATGGAATAGTCCACCTGTTGCTGCCAGTAGCTTTGCTGCGCGGAACCCGCGGCTATAAAACCATTGATGAAGCTGAGCAGCAGAAATTTTTTCACGAATGTGACCGGTTTTTCCAAAAATAATGGAAATCAATAACAAAGTTCTTTTTTAACCCTGTGTTAGCTATCGCCCTTTTCCCTTTACAATAATACGCAGGGTGTGCACGAGTATTTTAAAATTAAGTGCCAGGGAAATATTTTCAATATACACGAGGTCGTACTGCATCCGCTCAATCATTTCATCCACATTTTCGGCATACCCGAATTTTACCATGCCCCAACTGGTGATGCCGGGCTTAACTTTCAGTAAATATTTAAAATAAGGTGTTTTTGCATTGATCTGATCAATGTAAAACTGTCTTTCCGGCCGTGGCCCCACCAGGCTCATTTCTCCTTTTATTACATTCCAGAATTGAGGTAATTCATCAATGCGCCATTTGCGCATGGTTTTGCCCCAGGCGGTAATGCGCGGGTCGCCATGCGATGATAAAGCCGGTCCGTTCTTTTCCGCATCGGCATACATAGAACGGAACTTGTACATAAAAAAGGGACTGCCTTTATAGCCAATCCGTTGCTGTGTAAACATCACGGAACCGGGGGAAGAAAATTTTACCCTTATGGCCGTATACAGCATAAGGGGAGACAGTATAATAAGTGCTATTGCTGAAATCAAAACGTCGGTTAGCCGTATAAGGTAGAGCTGCCACTCGGGCATGAGCCCGGTTTTGATGTCAATGAGCGGCGCATCCAGCACATTTCTGGTGCGAACGGAACCGGCAAGAATATCAAGGTTGCTGGGCGCGATCTTTATTTCTATATCTCTTTCACTTATGCGGTTAATGATAGACGTTACTTCCTTCGGCAGGGCATTTTCCAGGGCAATGATCACCTGGTCGGGCCGTTCCGATTCCAGTATTGCTTCCAGTTCATCCATATCTCCCAGTAAAGGAAGATGATGATTTAAAGCGTTGTGCGGGGTGTGAACATTGATAAAGCCACTGAATTTATAACCCAGGCGGTTCTGGTTTTTTTTAATCTCCTTAAACAGGGAAAGCGCCGTGGGGTTATTGCCTACGATGATTGTATTGAACCATACCCGGCCGTTGAGCAATTGTTTTTTCGCGATATCAAGCAGTATCACCCGGCCGGTCCAGATTAAAACAAGGTGTAGTATGAACAGGGAGAAGAAAGCCTTATAGTAATATGGATAGCTGGCCTCCTTATCATCAAGCACAAGCAGGAAAAAAAGCACCAGGCAGCCGGCAAGCACGCTGATAAAGGTTACGGTAAATTCCAGGAGGCGCGATTTGGTATATAAGGACTGGTGATAGCTGCCCAGGAGCATAAAGAGGGTAAGCCATCCGCACGGAATTAAAAAAATGCTCAGTTGCAATTTTGTATTGTGTAAAAGTTCTGCCGCGATGTTCAGCTCAAAACCGGTTAAATGTTTCCGTATAAAAAAGGCGATAACCCACGCGATCACCGTGGCTGTATAATCGCTTACCGCATACCAGGAAGTATTTATTTTATGCTGGTCTTTCATTTGGATATTAACCCCGTTTATCATTTAACGAGGTAATTGGCCGACTGTATCTTTTGTAAAATATGATGCGCCACATCCATGGCTATTAAGCCGTCTACCTCCGAAACCACCGTGGCTTTGTTTTGCAGTACCGACCGGGTAAACGATTCCAGTTCCAATAAAATGGCATTGGCTTCCGGAACTGCAGGGTTGGCAATGGCAATTACTTTTTTGCCCGATGGCGTTTCTATATCAAAAGTAAAGGCATCTTTGTCTTTATCATCTTTTAACTTAATGATCTCTGTTTTTTTCTCCAGGAAATCAATACCGATATACGCATCTTTCTGGAACAGGCGCATTTTGCGCATTTTTTTCATAGATATCCTTGATGAGGTAAGATTGGCCACGCAGCCGTTGTTAAACTCAATGCGTACATTGGCAATGTCGGGTGTATCTGTCATTACCGCTACGCCGCTGGCAGAAATGTTTTTTACATCGCTTTTAACGATGCTGAGAATGATATCAATATCATGGATCATCAAATCGAGGATTACGCTTACTTCCGTGCCGCGCGGGTTGAACTGTGCCAAACGGTGTACTTCTATGAACATGGGGTTCAGCTCGTATCCTTTTAAGGCCAGATAAGCGGGGTTAAAGCGCTCCACATGTCCTACCTGAACTTTTACATTTGCTTCCTTTGCCAGCTTAACAATTTTATGCGCCTGTTCCATACTGTCGGCCAAAGGCTTTTCCACAAAAACATGCTTGCTTTTACGGATGGCTTTTTCACACAGTTCAAAGTGCAGGGTAGTGGGGGCAATAATATCCACCGCATCGCAGGCATCTATTAATGCATCGGGATCACTGAACCGGGTTAGCTTATATTGTTTGGAAACAGCTTCCGCCGCCTCATCATTGGGGTCGTAAAAACCTGCCAGTTCAGCATCTTTAATTTTCAGCCAGTTGCCAATATGAAATTTCCCAAGATGCCCGACGCCGAAAATGCCAATTTTAAGCATGTATGATAATGATTTAGGGTCCAAAGATAAGATTTGCTGATTTTCAGCAGGTGATGACGTTTGTTGACGCAGGAAATGACTATCAGATCAAAAACTCCGGTTCATTCAAGCGCCTCCATCCTGAAGTTGATTCGTTTACCATAGTGGGTGCGTTTTTTTTACAAGTTCCGAAACAATACAAGTTTCGAAAATGCTTCCACGAAGTGGATGAAACTTTAATTGTTCTTCATTTGTTATGCCCAGGAGGGAGCAGACGAGACCCGTGTTATGGAAATATATTTTAGGTCGCTTTGTAATGGTTTTATTGAAATTCTTATAATGAGGTCTTAGCAGATGAATAATGAAACTGCTTTCAAGAATACCTATCCAGGATTGAGTCGTTTTACCTTTTCTTCTGCAATTCGTTTAATCATGGTCCTAAAATTAATGGAAAAATATGGAATCTGATTCCATATTTTTCCATTAAAGTGGCTGAGGACAATTTAGGCGTCAGGGATAAGATTTGGTGATTTAGCTTTTCTTCTGTTCCTGGCATACAGGTAATACCCTGTAAAAGCCGCGGCAACGGCGAGTAGCCCTATTCCTGTGAAGTATTTTGTAGAGCTGATCTTTGCGAATCTGCCTTTTTCGTCACCGCTGATCAGATCCGGGAGCAGCTTTAATGAACCGGCAGGCAATATTTTATCGGCCCATAGTTTAACAGACACCGGTGCATGGGTTGTAACAATGCCCATGCCGGATGATTGCAGCATGGGTATATCTTCTGTTGCATTGCCCACAAAAACGATATTTTTTTGCGGGATATTGAATTTAACTGTAAGGTGCTTTAGTATAGCGCTTTTATCATATTTTGCGCCGGGCTCATCAGGGTCATTAAAATAATCGGGGAATTCCAGCTCTCCTGTTGCAATGCTTTTTTCCATTTTCAGACTGTTGGCAAAGCAATAATCAAAACCCAGCTTGTTTTTAATATGGTTGGCCACAATATCAAATCCATCGGAAACCAATATGCAGATATAGCCGTTTTGCTTCATTTGCAATATGGCTTCCCGCGAATAGGGTACAAAAGAAATCGTATCTGCTATTGCCTGTAATTCAGGCAGCGATCTGCCTTTAAAAAGCGATGCCGTTTTTCTTAGCCTTGATTCTTTATCTGTATAGGTATCATTGATATGCATTAAGCGATGCTCCATGTTATAGAGCGCGGCGGCTGTATGAGTGAAATCAATGGTGAGTATAGCATTGATATCAATGATGAATATTTTTTTTAGTTTCAGAATAGATTCCCTCACAGCAAAATCCATCTCATCGCTGATGGTTTGGATATCAGACAGGGTTTCTAAATTGCTGCCGGAAAATAAAGTAGCTTTCTGTAATATGGTTCTCGATATTTGCCGCGACATTTTCCCCAGTGCTTCAAGGGTTTGCATATCGTTTCTGATGAACCCGATGTTCACTTCCTTTATGCGCATTTTTTTTGCAAAAGCATCTATGAGTAAAGCAATATCTACACCATAGTCGTTTTCGAATTCAATCTCCTGTAAAAAATCTTTCCGGGCGGCGATCATACCACTTAGCGGCTGGGTAAATTTTTCAAGCTCCGGAAAGAAAATGCTTAAAAGCGGTTTTGCAACCAACTGGGTAACCCTGCCTGCCTGCCTGTCGAAAAATGATTTTACAAAATCGGCTTCCCCGTTTAGGATCGGGTCGGCAAGAAGGGCTACAATATTTTTAGGATAAGTTAGAATATCCGCGTCAAGGTAAACGATGGTGTCATAGCGGGCAGCCACCATCCCTTCATGCATGGATATCCCCTTTCCTTTCTTTGAGCTGGTAATAACCCTGTCAGCTTCTTTTAACGCTTCGCTCACGGTATTGTCAGTGGAATTATCATCCACCACAATAATTTCCAGCGGCACACTGGTTTGTTTGATGCGCTGGATCACTTTCCTGATCGTAGCTCCTTCGTTTAATGCAGGTATAACTACACTAACCATAATAGGTTCCTCCAAAACAAAAATAGCGGAATTATAGCGGAATTTTTCAGTGCCGGGAAATGGGGGGTGTTAAATCCGGAAGAACAAAAGAAATGTCCTGTTACAGGCGGCGATTATCCTGCTCCCGGTATATGAGTTGCGTGTATTCTTTTACGTTAATATATAAGCGTTGTGCCGTTCGGTGTTGCTTACCCCGCCTGAGCTAATGTAAAAAGGGCTTGCCCTCGTTAGAGCAGGCCCTTTTGTATATTTTACGAAACGATGATCCTTCGCCCGGAGTTCATATTACTACCAGTTAACAGCTATAAAGCATACCGCAGGGTTATGCCAAAGGTCCTGGGATCACCCAGTACGGCAGCATAGTGTCCTGCATTGCCTGCTGCGGGCAATAGTTGTTCAAAGTAATTTTTATCTAATAAATTACGCCCCCATAAAAACGCCGATAGTCCACCGGATACCCTGAATCCCAGCCGGGCATTCAACAGGGCATAACCATCAATGTTCAGGTATTGGGAGGGAGATGCGCTTGAGGAAAAGCCGGAACGGTAATAGCCGTCGGCAGCTATGAAGAACTTTCCTGCCTTACCCAGGAATACAGACGGGGTAGCAAATTCACCTCCCAAAGAAGTGGTCCATTGGGAAATGCCGGGCAAATCGCCTCCTGAAATATCTTTAAATGCAGATGCCCCGCCGGTTTCTTCAAGCGGAACCGGTGCATTTTTAAAAGATACGTA
Source organism: uncultured Terrimonas sp. (assembly GCA_964450515.1). Classification (GTDB taxonomy): domain Bacteria; phylum Bacteroidota; class Bacteroidia; order Chitinophagales; family Chitinophagaceae; genus Agriterribacter. Next base: position 10,729 of record CAYVEI010000042.1, read on the forward strand.
TATGCCTTCTGTATAAGCCAATGCGCCGTATAACGAAAAATGACTGTTGAGCCTGGTGTTTCCATCAAACTCCGCGCCGCGTATGCGCACTTTTTCGGCATTGGCAAGGTAGCCGCGGTTTACGCCCACTTCAGCGGTTTGCACCTGCGTCTGGTAATCCTTGATGTTGGTGTTATATACCGTTAAGTTCAGCGTGGTGCCCGGAACCGGTGTGGTTTTTACTCCAAACTCTATGTGCTGTACATACTCGGGTTTTATGGTAGCAAGATCTAATAATACCTCTCCGCCGGCGGTAGGCAATCCGCCAAGATTAAGCCCTACAGACTTGTAATTGGTAGAATAGGTAAGGTAGGTATTCACCTGGCTGGCGGCCCTGAATGCAACCGTTAGTAACCCCGACAGGTTAGTATTGCTGGTGTTGGTATTGAAAGCCTGGTTAGAATACACCGCGTTTTTAAGGGCAATAAGGTCAGGATCATCCGTTTCCATTCCTCCATAGGTTTCCCGGTTAAAGTCTACTTTTTTCTTGTCGTAATTATAGCGCAATCCGCCCAGCAGGTGCAAGCGTTCGGTAATAGCAAAATCTAATTGTCCGAAAGCCGCGCCACTAAAAGTGTTAAGTGATGATGTTGTTCTGATGCCATAGCCGTCAAAAAGCCCGGGTGTATTCCATTTGGGATTAGTTGTGCTCTGTGAAAAACGCCATTGGGCGCCGCCCGATTCCTCAGTATGATAAGGGTTTGTGTTAAGATCCTGGCCAATGGCAAACAACCCGAATACACCGCTCAGGCGGGAAGATAAATCACCCGCATAGCGTATTTCCTGCGACCAGTTTTTATGTTTAGACGGCGCTTGCGACAGGGTTAGTACCGGAAGCCCGGTAAAGTCGCGGTCATTGGAAGGATCCCATTTCCAGTAACGCCATGCGGACGTGGAAGTAAGGGTGCCCGATCCGAGTTTAATGTCAACATTCAGGGAAGCGCCTCCGAGGTCATTGCCCGACCGCCAGGTGGTATTGTGATCAATTTTCCGGTCGAAGGGATTGCGGCTGGGCAGATCATAATTGAGATCGGCTATGATCTGCTCAAACTGGCGGTAGGCAGGGCGTTGGGTAGTTACAACACCCGCTACCACCTGTGCATAGCCATCGGGCCGCTGGCTGGTTGCATCTCCTGCCAGCGTGATCTCTATTCTGTCCGACGGCACGTACAGCAACTGCCCGCGAATGCCCAGGTTATTGATATCATTTGTCTTCTTCTGGGTGGCTACGTTTTCAATCAGTCCATTTCGCTGCGTACCCGAAAAGGATAGCCGCCCGGCAAGTTTTTTACTTAGCGCACCGGTAACTGAGCTTTTGGCCTGAATAAATCCATAATTACCGTAGCTCACTTCAAAATTAGCGCCGGGCTTAAAGCTCGGCTTGCGGGTTATAACGTTAAACGCGCCGGCTGTTGTATTCTTGCCAAACAAGGTTCCCTGCGGGCCGCGTAATACTTCAATCCTTTCAATATCTATGAAGTCGAGCGTTGCCGCAGCGGGACGTGCGTAGTACACGCCATCTACATAAAAGCCAACACCGGGCTCTACACCGTCGTTGGTAAGTCCGTAGGTAGTACCCTGTCCGCGAACATTGAGTGCCGTGTTACGCGGATTGGAAGAATAGAGCTGAACAGAAGGGATCAGCTCTTTAAGCCTGTTTACATTAAAAGCGCCGGCATCTTCAGCAAGCGCGCCGGTTACCACCGAAATAGGAATAGGTACGTTCTGTAATACTTCCCTGCGGCGCCTGGAAGTGATAATGATCGTATCCTTCTGATATAGTGGTTGTAATGCTATCAATACATTGTTTATGTTGTTGTTTCTAACAATCAGTTCACGGGTTTCATACCCGGCAGAAGATATGATCAGGGAAAAGGGAAAGGATAGCTGGTGGCTCTCAAAAGCAAACCGGCCGGTAGAATCGGTAACGGCGCCTGTGGTTGTTTTTTTGATGGTTACGCTGGCATAAGGTACGCCGGTGTTATTTTCATTTACTACACGGCCGGTAAACTGTGCAAAGCCTGCTGCAGGCAACAGGTATCCTAAAATAAGGAGAATATGTTTCATGTATTAAGTTTTGATTGACGGGATAAATAATAACTATAGTCTATTAAATTGGTAGAGTAATAGAATAAAAAAAATGACAAAGAAAATTTGTTGCAGTGTAGTGTCAACATCGCTGACCGGAAGTGTGGGAATAAATCATAAAATGAGGTTGTTCATTAATTATACTGCAAGAGTAGATGTTTTTTATTAGTCCACAAAATTTATAGACTTAATTTTTTAATGATCTTTATTCATTGTTGCCAGAAAGCTCACCACGTCGCGTATTTCTTTTTTTGAAAGTATGAGTTTCATGTCGGGCATGCTGGAGGGTGCGTTGGTTCTTTTAACAATTTGATCCTTTTTAATAATACGCAAAGGTTCCCCGCCCATTTTTAAGGTAAGGTTTGTTTTATCTTCTGCTTCCAGTATGCCCGACAAACTGTTACCGTTTTTTAATTCAAGAGCAACGATGCCATATCCCGGTGCAAGCCGGGCGCCGGGGTTAATAAGCGCTTCCAGGAGTTGTTGCCTGCTGATCTTCCCTGCGATGCCGTTGAGCCTCGGGCCGGCATTACCGCCCCTGTCGTTGTAAGAATGGCAACGCATGCACTGTGCATTCTGATTGCGAAAGAAGATAGCTCTTCCTTTTGCTATATCCCCGCCATATAAGCTGCCTGTATAGGAAGCCATCTGCTCATCGGGAGAAAGTTTTTGGGTGATGGTTTTGTACTTCGTGCTTAATTCAGTTACGCCAATGCTGTCTATGGCTTCACCCAGCTCTAAATACAGATCCGGCGATAGCTTCCCGCCGGCCATTGTATTGAGCAGTGCTTCCAGCGGCTTTTGCGCATTTTCTTTGGGAAGATTTCCTAAGGCAAGTATGGCTGCCTGCTTCTCTTCCATAGTTTGGTCGGCTATTACTTTTGATAGTAGCGAAACCATAAGGGCTTTGGGAATATCCATTTGCTGCAGCAGGTGAAGTCCTGCAACCCTTACTTTCTTTTCCTTATCGGCAAGCGCCTGGCTTACCGCTTCACCCGCCTGGCTGTTGCCAAGCGCAACCAGGGTATTCAACGCTTCAATGCGCATATCGGGCGCCGGGTCATTTTTTACCAGGGTAAACAGCAGGGGTAGCACTTCGCCGGTATTTAACAGCCTTACAGCTTTCGCGGCGCTAAGGCGCACTGCCGGGTCTTTATCTTTCACTAATTGTACCAACGCTACGGCCATATTTTTTTGCAACATGCCGGAATCTCTTTCCACAACACCACGGTAATAGCCATCCACCCGGTCCAGCACCGATGGCTTTGCCCATACGCTCAATGCGTCTATGGCTTCGGCTCTCATATTTGCGGGAGCACCTTCTTTTAAAGCATAAGCGATTAATTGTTGCATCGCTTTTCCGGCGCCGGAGCGCAGGTTGGCATTAATACTGCGCCGGATCAGCGCTTCATTTGTAAAATTTGTTTTAACAAGTAAATCGCCTAATGCGGGTAACGCATCTTTAATGGAGTTGTCGTCATTAATAGCCCGTGCCGCTTCCGTTACCACAAACTCATCTTTATCATCGAGGAATTTTGCAACACCGGCATTGCCCATCCGCCTGAGTGTTACCACCGCCGCTATCCGCAGTGCGCGGGAAGGGCTTTGTGCCAGGGCGATAACCGGCTCATCCCTGCCTATACGGCTCAGTGCCAGACAACCGGCATGGCGCAGGTAAACATCTTCATCATTATTTTCCTCCAGCATAGTAATAACCGCGTTTATGGCAGGCGCGTATTTGATCCTGCCCAACGCTTCCGTTGCAAAGAACCTCACCCGGCTGGCGGTATCTTTCAAAAGCGGAACCAGCTTTTCTCCTGCAGCCGCGTATTTCATATCGCCCAGCCATTTGGCCGCCTGCGCTCTTATTTCGGGGTCTTTATCCTGTAGTAATGACAATAATGGAAGAGCATATTTTTTGTTTTTACGTGCCAACTGGCTCATACCCCATATGGCGTTTATGCGTGCCAGTTGGTTACCGGATACGGAAATAGTTTTCTGAAAAATAGCAGCCCCATCCCCGCCACGCTTCACCAGTTCAAACTGAGCCTTTTGACGTACCCGCATATCCGGTTTTTCCAGTATTGCTGCCAGCTCTTCTTCTGATTTGCTGCTAAAATTTTCGGATAATAATTTTTTTGTTTCCATGCGTTCGGGAGAACCTGCTCCCTGCGGAGCATCCAGCCGCCAGATGCGGCCGTAATCGTGCGTATCCCAGCCGTCAATCCAGTCGGCCAGGTATAATGAGCCATCAGGACCAAAGTCCAGCCCGGTTACCAATACACCACTCAGTATTTTTTGGGTTTCACCGAGCTCAAAACCGGCCCCTTTTGGGTTGAGCCTAAAGTTATGCACAGCGGAATTGCCGGGGTTGCCCACGAACTCCGACACAAAAAATGAATTTTTATATTGCGCATTTAATGCCGTACCCGGGTTGTATACAAAGCCACTTGGCCCGCTTACAAAATTGCTGATGCAGGGTACAATATAGGCGGCCTGTCCATCGAAACGCGGCAGGTGCATTTTTTCTTCCATCCACACTTTGTAGGTATTGTTTTTAGGGTCGCGGTATTTGCCGTATTGCCAGTTGCTTCTCCAGCCTGCGTCGGAGCCGTTAACAATATACACCAGCCTTTCTTTTTCACCGGGATGATCGCCGTCATTGTCTTCGCTGATCAGGTTACCATATTCATCAAAAGCAAATTCATGCGTGTTGCGGAGGCCTGCGGCAAATATTTCAAAATCGCTGCCATCGGGGTTGCAGCGGGCAATTACACCACTGTTCGGATATGCCCATACCTGCCCGTCGGGGCCCTTACCGTTAAATCCAATATCGCCGATCTGCCAGTAAATTCTTCCGTCGGGCCCCATTTCAATGCCCGACATACCGTGTCCGCCAAAGCCAATGTGTACGCCATAGCCATGGGATAAGGATACTTTTTCATCGGGGATGCCATCTCCATCCCTGTCCTTTAATTTCCATAGGTCGGGCGCCACGGCAACATAAAGGTCGTTACCATGTTTAAATACCGAGCCTGCAACATCCGTTACTTCATCATGAAAATCATCAACGATCAATTGTGTTTTATCGGCGATGCCATCGCCATCCGTATCCTGCACCTTGTATATATGTTCCTTTTCTATAGTCAGATCCCTCCAGTCGTGCGAGTTGTCTTTATTCAGATCGGCCAGCCATTCGTTGCGCTGGCTGTTTTCGGGCGACAGTTCGCTGCGCAGGAAAGCCCTCCGGTCTTCCACCGTTTGAAACGATATGGAAGGTATCTCCCATTCGCGGTGACCCCGGATGTCGAACTCTGAATTTTTTTGCCGGTCGGTAGTTGTATAATAAAGGGCGCCATCGTTGTCTACCTGTATAGCAACAGGCGATATAACTAAGGAGTCTGTGCCCCATAAGCGAAGCGTTAAACCTTCGGCCGGTTCCGGCTTTACCATGGCTTCAATGGAAGCTGCCAGGCTGGCAACGGCTGCCGAATCCATTTGTTTGATGATGGCTACGGGCTTATCCGGCTGCCGGCAGGCGGCACAAAAAACCACAATAAAAAATACCGGCAGGCAGTAAGTGAAAATTTGTTTTCTGGTCATAACAATGGTAAGCGTTATTTTTCTGGTAATCTGTATCTGTACAGGTAGTGGCTATATTGAAATTTCATTTCCATCCAAACACTATTGCTAAATATAGTTACTTTTCGTTTTTCTCCCATAAATTTTACATCAATTGGTCTGTCCGCAGAACGTATGACATTCCGGTTTACGGAAGATGGCATTGCAGATGTTGGGTGTGCCCTGTTTCATTGAAGACGGGACAGGTAATTTTATAAGCCGTTTATTGTTTATAGTTTATCCATGAATGTTTTTACGTTTAATAGCAGGGGAGACAGTTTTCGTTTTATCCATGGGTTACTATGGGTATAGACCCACTTCCAGTCAATTAGAAAGAAACATATAAGCTGATAATTAACGAAGGGCAGGTTCATTAAAGCGCCTATTGATTTATGCATTAAAATTGCTCCAAGTAAATAAAAGACCCTGGGCCAGCCACCTATAAGAAGAATAAAGCCAGATAGCTCAAAAACCACAGTCAGTACAGAAACAGTTATGATCAGATATTTATTTGATGCGATAGTGTAAGCCAGTTCTCTCCGGAAACTGCTTTTTTGCCGGTTGCCATATGAATAACTGTATATGCCAAAGCCATCTTTCCATTTCTCTTGTTCGGGAACATCGGGAGGGGAGATGTACATGGGTTTATCTCCTGGTGTGAATGGACTGGCGCTCCCGTCAAGATAATGGGTCAATGTTTGTCCATCCAGCCACTTTAAACCTCCGTACCTGATTTTGGAAAGGCCGGCAGTAAAATAGGTGCATGCTAATATAATGAGAATTAACTTTACTCCCCACACGGGTACCTTTGGGCCAATAATGGTATCTAAAAGCAGCCTTTTTTTATTTTTTATTTTTGCCCGTAACCATTTTATGACATTCCAAAGAGAAAAATTAGTTGAGCCAGGAGCAAAAGCCAATACAAGTATAACCTGGGTTGCGAGGCTTGCTTCGTGATCAAAAAATCCCCTGGAAGATAAGATGTCGGAAATATAAATGGTGAGTATGCCAAAAATCAGTAATGCGGGACGGGTAAATATGCCAACTAATGCACAAAAAGCAATAGCATAATACAGTATAGCAAAAGAAAAAGCATACCCCTCCGGCAAGGGAAAAGGGAGATGTAGAAATTTTATAAAAAAACCAGGTGTATGCAGTACATTAAATTCTTTGTCAATGTAAGTGATATCCTGCATGAAACGGTAAATCCGGAAACTTTGAAGCATGCTGTAAGCAACAAGGACAATACGCATTAACCCCAGGTTGTGATACCGGCTTGTCGCAAAAAAATAGCAATCTAATCTTGTTAAAAACCTGGTAATTATTGATTGGTTTTCCATGTTGAAACAAAAGTTTTAGAAGCAACGTTGTATTGCCCCGCAATGTGGCGTTCCTTTAAATGATACTGCCGGTCGTACTGGTCAATTATCAGCCGGATGGTATGGATTTGGGAAGTGTCTGTATTGAGGTATTTAAAGTACGCGGAAAAAAAATGGCTCATCCTTTGTTCAAATTTTTCCCTGGAATCATTTTCGTAATATCCAAAGCAGGAATTTTTTTCTGCTGAACCGTATATTTTGAAGAATAAACGTTGAGTACGAAAATATAAAGGAGGTTCAGTTCGGGTATAAGTTAAAGAGGGGTAAAGTGCTTTTTGACCGTTCCCATCATCACCTGCAAATTTAAAATCATAAAAATGTGTTTCAGTTCCAATATAGTGGCTGAACATTGGAGCCTGGGTAAAAGGGAATGATTCACGTCCTGTAAATATTACATACAGGTTAGGAATGATTAAAGAAATAATTACAATTCCTGCCCAAACTTTTTGAAACGATTTCATAGTCTAAAAGAAAGATTTACCATCCTGCCTTAAATTTAGAATAATACAGTAATAATAACTAAAATTTTAATGTTTTAATAGATGAAGGGGTACTACGATCAAAAAGTGTTGCGGGAATTGAAGCTGTGTTAGTGCCGGACGCTGACCCAACTATCTTTTTGGGTTGCCTTTCGAAACATTTTCAGGATAAAGTGATACCGAATACGCTCGCCTGTATTTGAAGTGCTGAAAATAATGGAGAATCCCGGAAGGAAAAGTAAGCGTTAATCAACCATTACTTCTATTGTTGCGCCTATACCTCTTTCGGTAATGGCATCGCATTGTGGTTTAAGGTTATCGTATTCTCCTTGTTTTACAGCGTATTTGCCTTTGAAATGAATAATATAAGCGCATTGTTCCGCCTGTTCGTGTGTATGACCGCAAACTTCTTCCAGGGTTTCAATAACCCATTCAAAGGTATTCACCTCGTCATTCCATACAATAAGCTGAAATGGCTTTTCGGTTATGACCAGCGTTTCTTTCTCTTCTGCAGTGGATGTATTCCCTACTGGCATAATTGATTATTTTCTTTTCAAAATTAGCATTTACTGATCAATTGTAATCATACTGTAACAAAACAACTGCTTTGTAAAACAATTTTTTAAATAATATAGTATTGATATTGGTTACAATATAAATTACTGCTCTGCAATATTTTATTATTTTTGACGCAATTCTCGAAAAATGAGTAATTGTGTTGCATTATGATATTATTGAATGGGTTTACGATCCCTTTAAATGATCCGATTCCAATTTTCGTTATCGTATTGTTTATTATCCTGCTGGCTCCTATTTTACTTCGTAAATTACGTATACCCAGTATCATTGGCTTAATATTGGCGGGCATGGCAATTGGCGATCACGGTTTTAATCTGGTAGCCAAAGGGAGTATTGACTTATTCGGACAGGCAGGATTATTATATATCATGTTCCTGGCCGGTCTTGAGCTGGATATGACGGAATTTAAAAAGAACAGGTATAAAAGCCTGGTTTTCGGATTCTTTACCTTCGTTATTCCGCTGGGACTGGGCTTTATATTGTGTTATAATCTCCTTCATTTTAGTTTTATGGCTTCCCTGCTGGTGTCTAGTATGTTCGCCACGCATACGCTTGTGGCCTATCCTTTAGCCAGCCGTATGGGCATTGCCAAAAATGAAGCGGTAACGATAACCGTGGGGGGCACAATCATTACCGATACGGCAGTTTTGTTAATACTCGCTGTAATAACAGGTTCCATTGAAGGTGAGTTAGATCAGCAGTTCTGGCTTAAGCTCAGTTTTTCTTTCTTAGTATTTGCTTTAATTGTACTGGTTGGTTTTCCTTTGATCGGCCGCTGGTTTTTTAAGAAGATCAAGGATGATCAAACAACGCATTTCGTCTTTGTATTTGCAATGGTTTTTCTTGGGGCGCTTTTGGCGGAGTTGGCCGGGGTTGAAGGCATTATCGGGGCCTTTCTTGCCGGACTGGCGCTGAACCAGTTAATACCGCATACCTCGCCATTAATGAACCGGATTGAATTTGCGGGTAACGCTTTGTTTATACCTTTCTTTTTAATAAGTGTGGGCATGCTCGTTGATCTGAAGGTTTTGCTGAAGGGTAGTGAGGCGCTGGTTATTGCCGGAACGCTTACCGCCATGGCGCTTTCTTCCAAGTGGGTTGCGGCGTTTATTACACAAAAAATACTCAGGTTCTCCGCTATCCAGCGCAATGTGATGTTTGGGCTCAGCACCTCCCATGCAGCAGCTACCATTGCTGTTATTCTTATCGGCTATAATATGAAGATCATAGATGAGCATGTTTTGAATGGCACGATTATCCTGATATTGATTACCTGTATGGTGGGCTCATTTGTTACGGCAAACGCAGGAAAAAAGCTGGCCATTGTTGAAGCCGGTAAACTGCCGGATGTAGTTAATATACAGGAGCGTATACTTATTCCGGTTAGTGATTCCGACAAAACCGATGATCTGCTTGATTTTGCAGTAATGCTTAATACCCAGCAGCAAAAAGCGCCCATATACATGCTTACCGTAATGCAGGACGAAGACAGGCTGAAAGAAAAAGTTGCTTTGAACAATAAGAATCTTGAAAAAGCGGTAAAGCACGGCGCCGAAACCGATACTAAAGTGCAAACGATTACCAGGGTAGATCTGAATATGGCAAATGGTATTGCAAGAGCGGTAAAGGAAATGCTTATTTCCGATGTTGTTATTGAGTGGTCGAACAAGGGCAACACGGCAACCGCTTTTTTATTCAATTCTTTGTTTGGCACAACAACGCAGAATATACTCAATAGCGTATGGGAAACCGTTTTTATATGCCGGTTCGATTATCCGCTTAACACCACCAATAAAATTGTTTTGGTGCTAACCAAAAATGCTGAATACGAAATCGGGTTTCACCATTGGGTAAAAAGAGTTATCGCCCTGTCGAAGCAGGCAGGTGCACGCATCCAGGTGTGCTGCACGATGGCTACACAAAAAGCCTTTGCAAAAGAACTAACTAAAAACCGGGGAAGCGCAGAAGTAACTTACCGGCATTTTGAAGACGTGGAAGACTTTCTGGTGCTGGCGAGAGAGATACACGTTAACGACCTGATCATTGCGGTAAGCGCAAGGAAGGGAACGATCTCCTATAATTCTTATATGGAGAATATACCTGCAAAGCTGCTAAAGCATTTTGAAAAGAACAACTTTATCCTTTTATATCCTGAGCAAAGACAGGCAGAATATATGGAATCGGGTGTGCAGCCGGAAGACCTTGTGCTTACGCCTATACAGGATCAGATAGATAATATTAATAAACTGAGCAGGGCGGTAAAAAAGATTTTTAAGGCAAAAGAAAAATGACCTGTATTATTTTTGCAGCCTTCCCGGAATTGATCCTGCTCCGGGCGCTGGCAGAGAGTTTTGGATATTACATGTATTTGATGTAGCTTACATGTAACGGAAAACGATAGATCGTAAGGAATTTCAGCCCACTTAGTATGATGTTTCAAAAATAATTTTTATCATTGTTTGCTTTTGCATATTAAATTTGATGCCATCATATGAATTTACAACCTATTCAGCGTGTTGAAGGCCTGTCGAAGCAGGAGTTTACGGAACGGTTCATCAGAACCAAAACGCCTGTTATTCTTAAAGATTTTGTTAAGGGCCCTGCCGTGGATCTTTGGAATTATGATTATTTTAAGGAGGTTGCCGGCGACCTTATTGTGCCGGTACATGGCAGCGAAAACGCGCATCCCGATATGGTGCATAGCGCCCCCATGGCTAAAATGAAATTCAGCGAATACCTGGATCTTATACAACGTGAACCTACAGAATCGCGTTTATTTCTTTTTAACCTGCTGATAGAAAAGCCGGAGATCAGAAAGCAGTTGGTATTTAATAAAATCGCCGACAATATTCTTACCTGGTTGCCACTGATGTTCTTTGGTGGCGGAGGTTCCAGTACCCGCAATCATTTTGATATTGATATGTCGCACGTTTTCCTCACCCAGTTCCATGGTGAAAAGAAAGTGACTTTATTTCCCAATAGCAATTCTTCACTGCTGTATAAGCTCCCTTACAATTTTCATGGTATAGGAGATATGAAAAACATGGATTTCGAAAAATTCCCGGCTTTAAAATATGCGAATGGATGGGAGTGCACCATACATTTTGGCGAAACCATCTTTATGCCTGCCGGTTACTGGCACTATATACAATATGTAACGGGAGGATATTCGGTAAGCGTACGCGCCTTATCATCGGCCCGCGACAGGGTTACGGGTTTCAGCAACCTTGTATTTACCCGCAATTTTGATAATGCCATGAGAAAGCTGCTGAAGGATAAATGGTATAATTATAAAGTAAAAGAGGCGTATAGCAGGGCTGAAAAAGCCATTCAGCAGATGGAGCAGCAAAACAGCAATATATAGCAGTCCGGTTAAAATTCTACCACGGCATACGCTTTGTTATCTACATACGGACCTCCCGGGTGGCGGGCCGTATAGTCGAGGTTGATCCAGTAATTACCCGATTCTTCCCTGTAATATAGGCCTGTGAAGTTTTCTGAAGCAAATAAGTGGGTAATGGCTTCCTGCAGCTCGGTAAAGTTTTTTTTATCGCCGCAATACAGTTCCGGGTATACATGGTTTTCGGTTAATACCATCCTGCATTTGGCCCCGATGGCTTTAAGCGCTGAGATCATTAAAATCGTATGATCATCACAGTCTCCTCCCATGCCATTTTCAATGGTTTCCCTGGGCGAAGCAAAATATTCGTCGCGGTCGGGGTCGGCCACGTATTTGAAATTATTGTTGATATACTTAAACAGGGAAAGATAGCGAACCTTGGGTCCGTATTTTTTATGGTAATCATCAAAATATTCAATAGAGTGGCGGACGGCAAAGTTCCTGGTAACGGAATCTTTAGGATTGATCTTCGACTTCAGACCTTTTGCCGCCTTTTCTACCCCCGAATCAAACAGGTCGGGCTTAATAAGGAACAGGTCTTTTTCTTTATTGTCTCTGACATCCCAGCTTTTTACTACCAGGTTTTTATAATCAAGGATCATATTACCCAGGTTATATCCTTCGGTAAACTGGCTGTATATTACGAAACCCGCCACTAAAATAAACGAAGGAATAATAAGCGGTCTGAATATCCATAAAACAAGTCTTACCAAAACAAATGCGGCAATAATAGATATTAATAGATCCACATTCCAGTAACCTATAATAACCGGAGGAATAAAGCGATTGATCAAAGGCGCCAAAGGAAGTATGGTCAGTAATCCTATGGTGTTTAATACAAGGCCTCTTGCAAAAAAATGTGTGTTGCCGTTTTCTCCCATGGAATGTAATAATAACGCAAATTGCAATGAGTTATATTATACATCTTGTTAAAAATAATGCGAAAAGATATGCACATTGCGCTGTGATATTACCTGACAAATAAAACTAATAAGTGGTATCTTTTCTTTTAGCGACCTTTTCGTTCAGGTAAGTACAGGGAGGTTTCAAAAAGGAATTGTGCTACTTTCGGACATATATTATTCAGCGCCTTCCTATTAATTATTTACACAAATGACAGCAGCATTGTTTGTGCCATGTTATGTAGATCAGTTTTATCCGCATGTTGCCATAGCCACTTTACAGGTATTGGAAAAAGCCGGGGTAACGGTTGTATATCCTCCAAAGCAAACCTGCTGCGGGCAGCCCATGGCCAATTCGGGCTTTGAACATTTAACCCGGGGCTGTAATGAATTATTCATAAAGAACTTTACCGGGTTCGATTATATTGTGTGCCCTTCAGGAAGTTGCACTTTGCATGTGAAAGAACATTTACATGATGCTGAAAATGAAAAAGAAGCAGAGCATATAAGAACGCGTGTGTATGAGCTAACCGAATTTTTAACAGATATCGTGCAGGTTAAACGGTGGGATGCTAAATTCCCGCATAAAGTAGGCATGCATCAAAGTTGTCATGGACAGCGGGGATTGAGGCTTTCACAAATGAGTGAACTGGTAGCCGAACCTTTTTCAAAGCCCGGCAAGCTCCTTAATATGGTAGCCGGACTGGAAATAGTGGAATTATCCCGAACCGATGAGTGCTGTGGTTTTGGCGGCACATTTTGTGTTGCAGAGGAAGCGGTTAGTGTTAAAATGGGTAAAGACAGGGTAAATGACCACCTGAACCACGGAGCAGAATATATTGTTGGCGGCGATGTGAGTTGCCTGATGCATATGGAGGGTATTTTACGCCGGCAAAAAAGTAAAGTGCAGGTAAAGCATATTGCTGAAATACTGAACAGCCATTAAGTTATAGGGCATTACGCTATAATCATATACCATGAATTACGGAAATCAGGATCATGCGGCGCTTGCGGAACAGTTTAATGAAGATGAGCCGCGGGTAAACTGGCACGATGAAACATTGTGGTGGGTACGTGCCAAACGTGATAAAGCGGCGCATCTGTTGCCGGAGTGGGAACAATTACGGGAAGCGGCTTCGCAGATCAAAAACAATGTACTGTCCCACCTGAGCGAATATTTATTACAGTTTGAAGAAAAAGCCATGAGCAATGGCATAACAGTACACTGGGCCACCGATGCAAAGGAGCACAATGAAATTGTGTATAATCTTTTACATGCACATGGAATAAGCAGGGTTGTTAAAAGTAAGTCTATGCTCACGGAAGAATGTCATCTCAACAGCTACCTGCAAAACCAGGGAATTGAAGTAATTGATACCGACCTGGGTGAACGCATCGTGCAATTGGCGGAAGAGCCACCAAGCCATATTGTGCTGCCCTGTATCCATAAAAAGAAAGAAGAAATAGGAGCCATCTTTCACGAGCATCTGGGTACGCCGGCCGGCAATGCCGACCCTCAGTTCCTCACAAATGCCGCGAGGCTGGATTTGAGAGAAAAATTTTTAACCAGGCGCGCAGCTATGACAGGGGTTAATTTTGCTGTTGCAGAAACCGGCGAGTTTGTGGTTTGTACCAATGAAGGCAATGCCGATATGGGCGCACATTTGGCCGATGTGCATATTGCCAGCATGGGTATTGAAAAGATCATACCCCAACGCAAACATTTATCTGTTTTTTTACGTTTGCTGGCCAGAAGCGCCACGGGGCAACCGGTAACCACCTACTCCAGTCATTTTAAAAAGCCGCGAAAAGATAAGGAAATACATATTGTGCTGGTAGATAACGGGCGCAGTGTGCAATTAGGGAGAGTGGATTTCCGTAATTCCCTCAAATGCATACGCTGCGGCGCCTGTATGAACACCTGCCCGGTGTACAGGAGAAGCGGGGGGCATAGTTATCATACCGCCATAGCAGGACCTATTGGTTCCATACTCGCGCCGAATCTTGATATGCGTAAATATGCCGACCTGCCATTTGCATCTACGTTGTGCGGATCATGCACCAATGTGTGCCCGGTAAAAATTGATATCCACGATCAGTTGTACAAGTGGCGGCAGGTGTTGGTAAAAGACGGCTATGCTCCCGCGGCAAAAAAAATAGCGATGCAGGGAATGACCTTTACCTTATCCCATCCGGGCGTATATCAATTTGCGGGTAAGGCCGGCCGGTGGGTGATGAATAAAATGCCATTTATTGTAAATAATAAATTAAATCCCTGGTATAAGCAGCGTGAAATGCCTGAGCCTCCAAAGCAATCGTTTGGTGAATGGTATAAAAGGAACAGGAAAGATAATGTATGAGTTTGTAGTTTAGTGTTTGTGGTTTATCGTTTGATGCATTTGGCTTCGGATTTCCAGCTTTAGCCTTCGGATTTAATACGTGAATTTTATTATTTATACGCTTATGAACAGCAGGGAAAAAATGCTTGGGGCAGTAAAAAACAACCAGCCGGCGCAAAGCGGGCTGCCTGAACTGCAATCTTTTTTGAAGCCTGATCCGGAAGTTCTTGAAAAGTATATAAAGGTATTAACAGCAATTGGCGGAGTAGCGCATATGGTAAACAGTTATGCTGAGATAGAAAATATTATCCGGCAGGAATATGAAGGAGCTCAAAGAATAATATCGCTATGCAAAGCACTGTCAGTGCCGGGTGAAGCGGAAAGGTATGCTGATCCGCATGAGCTGGAAACGGTAGACCTTGCTGTAATACCTGCGCAATTTGGCGTGGCCGAAAATGGAGCAGTTTGGGTAACAGATAATATATTGCCGCAAAGGGTTTTGCCTTTTATTACACAGCATTTGGCTGTTATTATTAAAAGAACCGATATTGTTCCAACCATGCATCATGCCTATGAAAGAATGGGGAATACGGATTATGGCTTCGGCGTATTCATTGCCGGTCCTTCCAAAACGGCCGATATAGAACAATCGCTGGTATTGGGTGCACATGGTCCAAAGACCATGCGTGTTTTTATATTGTAATATTTTAAGCTTATGTTATTAAGATTACCTGCCTGTTTATTGATTTTGATGATGGCTTGCCAGTCGTCTTTTGCACAACAAACGATTCTCCTGTACGAAGAAAATATTCCGGGAGCATTAAACGCTCCCAATGAAGAACGCTATGATTCTGCTAATGCAGTTGCTTTTAAAGTATTTACGCCAACATTAACCGTTTATCTTCCGCCGAAAGAAAAAGCAAATGGTGCGGCGGTTGTAATTTGTCCGGGTGGTGGCTATGGCGGACTGGTAATAGGTAAAGAGGGATTTGCTATTGCCGAATATTTTGCAAAGCAGGGTGTAGCGGCATTTGTATTAAAGTATCGTTTGCCGGATGATAAAATAATGAAAGATAAAAGCACGGGGCCGTTACAGGATGCGCAGCAGGCGATCCAATTAATAAAACGGCGTGCCCGTCAATGGAATGTAGATACGGGCAGCGTTGGCATTATGGGTTTTTCTGCCGGGGGGCACCTGGCTTCTACTGCAGGAACGCATTTTGATCATCCGGTTATTGTTAATAAGCAACAGGCTAATGTTCGTCCGGGTTTTATGATATTAGTGTACCCGGTTATCAGCATGACGGACAGCCTGGGGCATCGTGGATCGAGGGATAACCTGCTGGGTAAAAATCCATCACCAGAAAAAATAAAATTATTTTCCAATGAGCTGCAGGTTACAGCTCAAACGCCACCCGCTTTTTTAATCCATGCGGGCGATGATAAAGTAGTGGATGTTGACAACAGTATTTCTTTTTATGAAGCATTGCGCCACAATAAAGTGCCTGCCGAAATGCACATTTATCCAAAGGGCGATCACGGCTTTGTTTTGAAAATGCCTGTAGAAGAATGGATGGATATTTGTATGAAATGGATGAAGGGCAGCGGGTTTATACAGTAGCAGCAATATTGCGCAAAGTGGAGGCTGGCTTTGTCAGTGAAATATTTAAATTAGAATGCAAAATACTTATTCAGATAGATAGGTTCACTAGTAAATATTTTTTTACCTTAACCCACTAATAATAACGGATCAACACCGGTCAGCAATAGGATATATAACAACACGCTATGTGTTCTTCTTTGTGTACTATGCGCCTATGTGTAACAACAAGCATTCATGATCAAAGAAAATTGCCTGTAATGAAACGACGTTCTGCCATAAAAAACCTCATGATCTTTGCGGGAGGGATATA
>CAYVEI010000043.1:0-27188 GCA_964450515.1 uncultured Terrimonas sp.
CAGGAGTATTTTAAAAGAAATTTGTTTCCGCGTATGCTGGGTTGGTTCCTCGTTCGTTTGGCTGAGCGAAAGTTTGAAGCAACATCCCTCGAAGATTTAGAATGGGCCTTGTCTGAGTCTGCAGGCTTCGACGCCGGGTATGCCATGAGCATCAATTTGAAAACATTGAAAAACCACGGACAGATTGACCTGCTGCTGGATGCAATGAAAAACTGGGATGAGCTGCGCTATGCCGATGTATTTACAGCGGATCAGAAAAAACGGCTGAAAGACCCGGAAACGGAATGGCGCCTCGAAAAAAAGGATGATAAAAATTTCCTGTTATATCCCCTGTTCATTTCTGAGCGGTTCCGTTGTAATTTATCGGAAATGCAGCCGGGGCAGCCCGGTGGGGCCGACTGGTCATGGCAAAGCCCGGAAGATGGCACCTATGCGCTGCGGATAAAAGTAGAAGGCGAAGGAACCATTGCCAATCCTTCCTTTACAACGCCGCTGGGAGTGGTAAAGATCGAAGGAACGCTGCAGGCCAACCAGTACATCCTGCTGGATCACCAGGGCCGGGCTACACTCACGGATCAAAATTATAATGTGTTATCGGAATTAAATGTACAAGGAAAAGCGCTGTTACCCAAAGGCGCATCCGCAGTGTCGTTTGCCTGTGAGGCGGCCGCAGATTCCCGCCCTGATGTAGTAGTCCGGTATCAAACACGGATGGCGCCGGAAAAGATAAGCAGGCCCTGAGCAAGGGTTCAGCAGTAAATTATCTCCCGCAGATAGTGCAGGCTGCATTGCAAAAAAAGTATTGGCCTTTGTCAATATTACTGTTGTTTCTCCTGCTTCTCTTTTGAATCTTTATTTATAGGTAAAAAGATAACTGTATAAAATGAATCGAAGCTATTTAAAAGGAATACTGCTTTCAGGATGGTTGGTATTAACAACTTTACATCTTAGCGCCCAATGGGATTTTAAAACCGATTATTTCAAAATCCGTATTAACCCCAAAGGTTATATCATCAGTATGAAGGACGTTACCAGGACGCCCCACCAGGAGTTCAGCCCGGCAGATAAACCATCGCCATTGCTGTGTTTGTATAACAGTAATAACAAAAAATATTACGAGCCGCAAAAAGCTACTTACTCAAAAGGTTCGGGCATGCTTACACTAAAATATGCGAATGGTTCTGTGGCGCAGGTTGCTGTTGAAGCTAAAGCAAAATATTTTAAGCTAACCCTGCAATCGCTTACCAACCGCAATGAAATTGATGATATACAATGGGGCTTTTATTATACCAGCATCACCAATCTTTTGGGAGAAATTATTGGAGTGGCACGCGATACCAGCGAAGCTGTTAATTATGCAATTGGCATGCTGGCCCTTAACGACAATACATTGGGAGGCACTTCCGAAACTATCGGTGATGCGGCGCCATTTCAATACATTATTCATACACCGGATGCAAAACGTTTTCCGCTGCCTGATTCTTTGCACGAAGGGCAGGTTTTTACACTGGGCGGTGATGGCATCAGCGATGTTGCTTTTTATGCGCACAAAGAGCCCTGGTACCGTATTATGTATGGTAATGCCGCGCAGGTTGATAAGCAGGGAAGAATTTCCATTTCCTATCATTCAAGAAACAGGGCTGTTGAAAGAGAAGTTTATTTTTCGCTGATACCCAATATGGCGGCTAACACGCCCAATCACATTGATGTGCAGCCATTGCCCGGCGTTGACTATATCGGCTCGGGTATAGCTTTATGGGGCAGCCCCGACAGTATTGCCCTGATGCATGTTATCAAAAATATAGTGCAGTCAGAAGGCCTGCCTTATCCCACCATCAATGGCAAATGGGTGAAGGATCCTGCGGCATATGTTCCTGATGCCATGTCTGCCGGAAATTTGAATGATAGCATTATTTCTTACACCAGCAGGTTGGGATTTAAAACGATCAGCTTATACGACCAGGGGTTTTTGCGGCCCGACAGGGGTAATGAAGGATACATTGACGGAAAAGATTTTGAGAAAAAACCCATAAAAATGAGCTCCGGTAATTTGTCGCACAAAGCGCTTTCTCAATTGGCTGCTGACCGCGGTATTACTATCGGAAGAACGTCTATTACTAATTCCCTCGCGCCGGGAACCAAAGATGCCAGCCCGGTACCAAGCGATAGCTTATGCTACCAGCAGAAGCGCCTGCTGGTAAAAGAAATTAGCCCGTCAGATACCATCATTATTGTAAATGATCCCAAATACCTGGAAGAGATAGGAAGCTGGGAGGGTCATGTCAAGGATTTGAATATGGTTAAAATAGGCAAAGAGCTGATTCACTATTTAGGTGTGTCTGACAGTCCGCCTTATCGCTTATTAAATGTAAAACGGGGCTATTGGAAAACGACTCCTTCCGGTCACAATGCAGGTGATACCATTTATAAATTGCAGGTTACCATTAATTATGGGTATGATGGTGTTATTCCCAATATGCAACTGCAGGATGAGATTGCAAAATATTACGCGGAGGTATGCCACATAAACGGATTGGCCTATTATGATTTTGACGGGCAGGAGTTCCTGTTTAACAACGGGCATGGTTATTACTCAACCAAAAGGTTCTTCCGGAAAATGTTTGAACGGGCCAAGGAATTAGGTGTTCCCTATATCCGTTTTACCGGGGCCACATTGTCGGAGGGTTCCTGGCACTATCAAAGTATATGGAATGTAGGCGGTGGAAAAAATTTGTATGATGCAGATACGAGGGAATGGGGCAGCACCACCAGCCAGGGGAAAGATCTCCGGGATGTAACGTATTCCAATTTTTTCCCGGTAGGCTGGGGCGGTAATTTTCCCATTACCACCAAATCAACAGTAGAGCAGTACGAACATATACAGGCAATGTCTGTAGGAGTTGGCGTTACTTACAGTCTTCAGTTGAACCAGAAAGATGTGGAAAGCTGCCCGCAAAAGGAAGCCATCTTCAGCGTGATCCGTACCTGGGAAGATGCGAGGGCTGCTAATGCGTTTTCCCGCAGTATTAAAATGAAACTGTCGGATCCTGCCCGGAGCTGGAGACTCGAAGCGGAAGATGGCAATACCTGGGTATTGTATGAAATGATCAATGGCAGTAAGGCTAACCCGGTAACGCTAAAAAGAGCGCCCGGATATTAATAATGTGCCACGAAAACACAAAGAAAATAAAACCTGAAAATCAGGGCTTTGTGCCTCTGCCGGCAGGCTTGTGTTAGTGGCATATCTTCTATACCGGCCCTTTTGAGACAGCCCTCTGCTTATTCCGGAACAATTAAATTGACTATGAAAAAAAATGGGTAAAATGTGTATAGGTATATACATTTGATCAACAAAACATATTAGCCATTTACAACGAACCTTATTTTCCTGTTTTTCCCGGAGCATAATTTTTTATAATGAAGCCTATAAGGATCATATTATTGCTTGTTGCCTTAACGGCAACAGCAGTTCATGCACAGCAGTCAAATGAAAAAAAGAAGGTAAATCCCAATGTAACCGATATATGGGTAGTGTTTAAAACACATTTTGATTTAGGCTTTACCGATCTGCCTGAAAATGTTTTTAAACGCTACAGGGAAGAGATGATGGATAACGCACTGAAAGTAATGGAGAACAGTGAAACACTGCCCGGGGAAAAGCGTTTTGCCTGGACGGTTCCGGGGTGGCCGTTAGAGGCCCAGGTACTGGGCCCATTGCAAACGCCCGAACGGAAGGCAAGGGTCGGAAAAGCCATTCGGAACGGAACGCTGGTAGTGCATGCGCTGCCTTTTACAACACATACCGAGTCGCTCGACTATGAAGACCTGGTGCGTGGCCTGGGCTATTCATCGGCGGTGGCAAGGAAATACGGACAGCCGTTGCCCATCAGTGCAAAGATGACAGATGTGCCCAGCCATTCATGGATCATGCCCACCCTGCTGAAAAATGCCGGGGTTCGGTTTTTGCAATTGGGCTGCAACCCCGCCAGTCAATACCCCCGTTTTCCGGAACTGTTCTGGTGGGAAGGAGCCGATGGTTCAAAAATATTATGCAATTACACAGCTTTATATGGTTCTGATATCAGGCCAACCCCCAACTGGCCCTGTAAGAACTACCTGGCCATGCAAATGACAGGCGATAATCACGGGCCACCCACAGCAGAGGAAATTGATAAGCTGCTGGCTTATGCAGAAAAAGAATTACCGGGTATAAAAATTCATTTTGGCACACTGGATGATTTTGCTAAAGCAATATTTGATGAAAACCCGTCGCTGCCCATAGTAAAAGGCGATTGCCCGGATACCTGGATACAGGGCCTGCAATCAAATCCGCAGGAAACAAAGCTGGCAAGGAATATCCGCCCTATGGAACCGGCATTGGATGGATTGCATACGCAATTAAAAGCCTGGGGAACGCCTGTTGCACCAGTTGCTGATAAACTGGCCAAAGCCTATGAGCAAAGTTTATTGTATGCCGAACACACCTGGGGCATGAATGCAGAATACGGCCCCCGTTACAGTTATGGCGATGCCTGGAAAAAATGGATGGATGAAGCAGCGGCTGAACCACTGCCGGAAAACGGCAATTATGCTGCGCTCAAAAACAGCAATGCCCGCAACACTTCAACCGGGAGCAAACGGAAATGGCTTCGCTCTTACGAGGATAAACGACAATACATCCGTAGCACAAACGAGATCGTAAGCACAACGTTGCACAGTGAGCTGGATGCACTGGCCGCTTCGGTTAACAAGCAGGGAAAACGGGTCGTTGTGTATAACCCGCTGCCCTGGAAAAGATCGGGCATGATTGAAAACCCGCTGGAGAAAGGAACCCTTTTTTATGCAGAGGATATAGCGCCATCCGGTTACAGCACTTATGCTGCAGATGCATTAAAGCAAGGCAGTATCAGCAGCGATGAGCAACCTGTTTTCAGTACGCCTTATTATAAGGTTGTTTTTGATTTAACCAAAGGAGGTATTGCTTCCTTAATTGAAAGATCAACCGGCAGAGAGCTCGTGGATCCCTCATCAGGCTATGCGCTGGGACAATTCCTGCACGAACGCTTCAGCTCCAACGAAGTAGATAAATGGTTCAATGCATATAGTCGTATCAAAGAGGGCTGGGGGCTTAATGACCTGGGTAAGCCCGGAATGCCTGGGGCAGATCGTGTACCTTATCTGGCATTTACGCCTCAGTTATGGAAGATAAATGTAACCCATTCCACCACTGCTGATATTGCTGTATTAACCGCCGTTACTACAGGTGGATTTGCCAAAGGCTACACCTTAACATTTACTTTTCCCCGTAAAGCATCTTATGTAGATGTGCAGTGGACGGTGGATACCAAAACGGCCGACAAGCAACCGGAAGGCGGCTGGCTTTGTTTTCCGTTTAAAGTGAGCCAGCCAACATTTACGGTTGGCCGTCTGGGTGGTCCCATCAATCCCGCAAAAGATATTATTGCCGGAACCAACCGGTATTTAATGGCTGTAAATACCGGGGTTGCCGTTACGCAGTCCGATCAGTCGGGTATGGCTATTGCGCCCATTGATGCGCCGCTGGTAAGCCTGGGTGTACCGGGACTGTGGAAATTTGATATGGACTATGTGCCCACCATACCATCGGTGTTTGTGAACCTGTACAACAATATGTGGAATACGAATTTTCCTTTATGGCAGGATGGTTCGTGGAGCGAGCGGGTGCGCGTGTGGCCTGTGCCTGAAGGATCTCATGCGGTTTCAAACTTAGTGCAAAATGCCTGGGAGGCGCGTTTGCCATTATTAACAGGCACTGCAGAAGGAGAAGCCGGAAAATTACCTGCAAGTAAGGCCGGTATTTCCATTTCCCGGAAAAATGTTTTGATCACTGCATTCGGCGATAACCCTGATGGGGAAGGAACGATCCTTCGTTTGTGGGAGCAGGCAGGCATTTCCGGGAAATGTGAAGTGAAATTTACAACGGGCGCCAATGTGAAAGCCGTTACACCCATTGATCTGAGAGGAACAGCTACCGGTAAAAAAATAACAGTAACCAATGGCGCCTTCTCCTTTAACCTGGATAAGTATGCTCCTGCTTCGTTTCTGCTTATCTATTAGCAGGCAAATGAACCGGCGCATATATCTTATCAAAAAATTGCTGTACATAAAACGGCTCATATGAATAAAAACAGGGGATCTTTAAAATTGCTCTTTATTTTGTTGCTGCATTGCAGTTGGTACTGTATATACGCAGGCCCCGGCAGCATTGCCAATAAAGCAACGGTAACTGCTTCTTCTGAAAGTACAGAAAAAGGAAAAGCCGCCAATGTGGCGGATGGTATCATCCGCATTGACGGCAAAGGCGAATGGGTATCAAAAAGTACGGTTACTTTTTGGGGGCAAATTGATTATCCCTGGATACAATTAGATTGGCAGCAGCCGCAGTCTGTGAACAAAATTATTTTATACGACCGCGTTTCCGGCGCCTCGCATAATGCAGGCGGTACGCTTATCTTCAGCAACGGTACACGCATCCCTGTGCTGCAGATACCCAACAACGGCGCGGCCAAAGTAGTTAGCTTTCCCGAACAAACCGTTAGCTGGATCCGCTTTGAAACCGCCGATGCCAACGGACCTGCGATCGGGTTGTCGGAAATAGAAGTATATCCTTCGCCGGCGCAGATTACCGATCCTGTTTCATGGGTTGATCCTTATATTGAAACAACGCGCGGACGCTATTTTTACTTCGCCACGGGGAGCCAGCCATTTGGTATGATCAGCGCGGCGCCGCTTACCCGGAACAAAAACCAGTACGGGGGAGGCTACAATTACAATTCAACCGAGATACTTGGTTTTCCCCAGGTGCATTGCTGGATGATGTCGGGCATATCCCTGATGCCCGTAACCGGGAATATAGCCCTGCATAAAGGTGAGCAGGAATGGAAATCAGCATTTTCGCACGATGGCGAGATTGTGCAGCCGGGATATCACCGGCTTTACTTAGACAAATATGATACATGGGTAGAGCAAACCGCCGCCGACCGCATCAGTTTCTATCGCTTTACTTATACCAAAGATACGCTGGCTAATGTATTGGTAAGCCTGGGTGGTTATCTGGGCGAGGCTACCATGAATGATGCAAGGGTAGAAAAAATAAGCAATACACGCATTGCAGGTTCCGTAAATACAACAGGTCGTCTTTGGGGCGGGCCTGAAAATGTCCGCATCTATTTTGTGATTGATTTTGAAAAGCCCTTCGGGCAATTAAATGCATGGAACGATAAGGAAGAGTTGTTCAACATCACTACATTAACCGGCAGCGCCGAAAAAACAGCAAAGAACAGCGGTTCGATGAGTTATTACGATGCACCCACAACGGGCGTGGCAGCGCAATACCATGTGAAGGCAGGAGATAAAATACAAATGAAAGTAGCGATTTCTTATACCAGCATTGATAATGCAAGGCGGAACCTCGAATCAGAGAACAGTAGCTGGAGCTTTGATGAGCATCGCACGGCATCGCAAAACGAATGGAACGAAATGCTGGGGCGTATAGCGGTTAAAGGCGGAAGCGGCAATCAAAAAATAAAATTCTATACGGATATCTGGCATGTGCTGCTGGGACGGCATAAGCTGGATGACGTGTCTGGCGATTATCCCGACAATACCGAAGGCGAGCGGCGCGGGAACTCTACCGTCAATACAAAATTCAAAGTAAGAACATTACCCAAAGACCAAAATGGCAAAGCGAAGTTTCACATGTACAATTCGGATGCATTTTGGCTAACACAATGGAACCTGAACATCCTGTGGGGACTGGCCTGGCCCGAAGTGCTGGATGATTTTGCCGCCTCCTTAGTACAGTATGCCGAAAATGGTAAGCTGCTCCCGAGAGGTCCCTGCGGCGGCGGGTATTCTTATATAATGACAGGATGTCCCGCTACCAACCTCATTACCGGTGCATATCAGAAAGGATTGCTTACTAAAAAACCGGCAGCCGTTGCCTATGAAATGATGAAACAAAACCATGCGCCGGGCGGTATGATGGGCGAAAAAGAAGAAATGGAATTTTACATTAAAAACGGGTATTATCCTTCCAATGCAGGTATCAGCCTTGAAATTGCTTTCCAGGATTGGGCGCTGGCGCAAATGGCGCAAAAATTAGGGAAGAAAAAAGATCACGAATATTTCCTGCATCGTTCGCAGGGGTGGACAAAGCTGTTCAACCCGGAGCAAAAGCTGATTTTCCCCAGAGACAAAGAAGGGAACTGGCTGCACCTGGATGCCCTGAGTGGCCGGGGATGGGTAGAAGCCAATGCCTGGCAGGCTACCTGGTCGGTATCGCAGGGCATACCACAATTAGCAAAGATGATGGGAGGCAATGATACGCTTTGTAAAATGCTCAACTTTGCATTTGAGCAGGCTAAAGACCAGGATTTTGTTTTTGGCTATGGCGCCGGATATGTAAGTTATGCCAACCAGCCCGGCTGCTCCAATGCTCATGTATTCAATTATGCCGGCCGCCCCGATCTGACCCAATATTGGGTGCGCAGGGTAAACGAGCAGGCTTATGGCGCCGTTACGCCCAACAAAGGTTATGGCGGTCACGATGAAGACCAGGGCCAAATGGGTGGTGTAAGTGCATTGACCGCCATAGGCCTGTTTAGCCTGAATGGCAACTGCTCCATCAATCCCCAATATGATATCACCAGCCCGGTGTTTGATGAAGTAACCATTAAGCTCAACAAAAACTATTACAAAGGCGATGCGTTTGTGATTAAAACCTATAATAATTCCAAAGCCAATTGCTATATTCAAAAAGCCGCTTTAAACGGAGGAGCATATAATAAATTCAGCTTTTCGCATAACGATTTTGCCAAAGGCGGTATGCTGGAATTATGGCTGGGATCAGCGCCAAATTATTCATGGGGAAAGCAGTAAAAAGTGGGGGGAGCAGGTGTTTATATACAGCTATCCTGATGTGCGAAAAAAGGGTTGGAGGATGTTATATCTTCTATTAATTTCATCGCTGCAAATTTCAATGGTTCCGTTTTTTAGTGTTTGAAATTTTTGTGATGCTTTATTCCTTATCACGGTTTATTGCTCCGATATTTCCAACAGCCACCCTTTTCCTTTTTCTACCGTTATGGTATCCGTTGCATTAAAAGTTCCCGCTTTTTGAAAGCTGCTGATACCAGGCGCTATAATACGCGCTTTTGCTGCATCTATTCCCAGTTTTTTCCAATCAATGTTCAATGTGATCTTTGTATCTGCGCTATCCCAGCTTGCAATGGAAACCAGCGCCGACCTGTTCTTTTGATATACGGTAGCCGGCACATTTTTGTTGCTGGTGGTTACGGGGCAGTTATCGCTCCAGTACCCGATCATCCTGGCGCCAGTCATCCCAAACGAATCCCACACCTTCCAAATGGCACCGGGGTCGTTACCATCATAAGGCATACGGTTGGTCATTCCATATACCATTCCCCGCCAGGGATTGCCGCCTTTTTCAAGCATTTCACCCATCAGTCCAAACGGTATGCCGCTAACCTCTGTGAGAAAAAAATCAGGGCTGTTGTTTTCATAATCGAAATACTCGCCAAACCATAGGCGGTTGATATAGGGAAAATGCTCAAGATACAGGTTGGCGCTGTTGTTATAGCCATCGCGTTTATTGAACTGGTTCGCAGAATGCAGGTCAATGATACCGGGATGACCGTTTTGGGTAAGCACCCGTTTGATGCGTTTCATGGTAACGCGGTCGAACGCCACATCATCAAGATATATACCATCAATACCCACATGGTTCACCAGCCAGTTCATTCCCTCTACATAATAGTTATGCCAGCGGCTCATACCACTGTTGATGATGGCAGCATCTTTTATTTTCGGCACAAACCATGCGGCTATATAGTCATCTCCCAAATGCTCCTGCAGCCAGCTATAGCCTCCTCCCTGGCCGGGTGAGTATATTTCATGCCCGAGACTGCGCATGGGAAATGTTTCATAAGCCCTGTTCGACAGCTCCCTTACAGTATTGTATATCTTTACTTTTAATCCTTTGTCATGTGCTTCATCAATATAGGCTTTCATCTTCTTCCATTCAATGAACGGGTAATTGATCCACGGGTTGATGGCATTGGCGTGATGGATATTGATAACGGAGGCGCCTGCCGCTTTAACGGTATCAATGGGATCATACTTATGGTAAAAACGGGTTTCCCACTGAAAATCGGTATTGATAGGATGAAAAGGTGTAATGAGCAAGGTAAAATTGAAGAAAAGGATATCGCCTTTCTTCATGGATCGTTCCCCGGAGTAATTCTTTACATTCACGCTATTGCCTTCTTCCGTTATGTTGATGCCGCCTTTGTTATCGTTACCCCACGATGCAGGCAGCAGCAAGGGCTTTTGTAAATAAAAATTAGTATTTAAAGGACGCACGTATTTTTCATCCCGTAAGCTGTATTGAAGTCCCATATTTACATTGCCGATCCATGCGCCGTCCTGGTTTTTGCCGGCAACATCCCATTTCCATGAAAAGGAGCCGGGCCGGAAGCCACCCTTTTGCCCCAATCCCATCATATATTTTGATGCATCTTTGGTAAAAGGAAGTACAAGGGAGATATCTTTCAGGCTGATGTCGTTCACCGCGGTAAGCTTAACGGTATACATAATAAAACCATCAAACTCTAAGGTGGCGGTAACTTCTTTTTTTAGAGCAGCATTATAACTTTCGGCTTGCCAGCTAACGGTGCCGGGCTCGTTTTTTACAAATTGCAATCCCTTGTCTTTCCATGCCATTGCATTTGAAGCGCCCTGTTTTGTAGCATTAAATTGTACAGGACCCGTGAAGATGCGGGAAGGGCTTGTAGTGTACCCGGTCATTTCTTTTGTAAAAAACGATAAAACCTGCAACGGGAACCCATTGTCTCCAATATATATCCTTCTTCCAAGCAGGTCTATGCTTCTTTTGTTCACCTTTAGCGGAGTATAGGGCGCTATCACCGCATTTTCCTGTGCCATGGTTGAATTGAGCCAGTGCAGCCTTGTTTGCAAAACCGGGTTGCTGATGCCACCGTCTTTCAGAACATTGTCTGAAACTTCAATCTCTAATGAAACGGTTACCGGCGGATTGTCTTTGCTGTTAATGACCGCCCTGCCTTTGTATTTGCCTGCCGCTGCGGATGGCGGAATGTTCACAAGGCACCAGAGTGATTGAATGTTGCCTTTTTCAACAGCAGGGTGCAGGCTAAAGGACTTGCCATCATAACGGATGCCCGAAGTATTGAGGCATGAAATATATTTTGCAGCAATGGTATTACCCTTGCTGTTCTTTAAGTCGGAAAAGCTTACCGTAATATTTTCGATGTCCTTTAATGCGAAGAGCGCCAGTTGAAAACTATAATATTCGCCCCGGTCTGCTTTGCCCGAAAAAATATCAGCAGCACCTCTTTGGATCCATCGGTATGGGAGCTTCGTTCTCATCCTTACAGGGAACGCACGGTCTTCCGGGAAAACGACAAATGCGGCTGACTTGTTTTTTTGAATGATGTCATTGGTCTCTTTTTCTGTGGCAGCTACTTCCATCGGGTAGTTGCTGTTGAATGCATTGATGCTTTGCATTTCAGTTGCCACCGCATTTGCCTGCATATCATATGGAATAGCTGAGTGCCAGTTTGCAGATGCAGTTTCCGCAGATGGGAGGTAAACGCCTTTCGGGTAGTTAGCCCGGCCTTCATTTTTGTAAGGCATATAATATACATAGTACTCACCTTTGCCGGATACCGGCTCAAAATACACCTCACCCGATGCAGAAGAAATATTTTTGGTTGTTACATTCAATATTGCTTTGTGCGATCGTGCATCTTCTACTATTATCTTTTTATCTTCCGGGTGTGTGTCTCTCCTGCGCCAGGGGATTACAACTTTTGCAATATTTCCTTCCCCGTTAAATGTTACCAGCACACGATGATTGCCTAAGGAATCCGGGTCCCATGCATTATTTGAGTCAGTATACTTTAGTTCCTGCGCACTCAGGCCACACAGTAAGCAGCAAAATGAAACGCAGCATATCCATGTTTTCATCTGTAAATACCTGTTATGATTTTTGCTATTGAAGAATAAATATAACAGAATAAAATAACTCAGACGCATCGCAAACGATTGTGTGATTTCTTGTTTGAAGGGATAAAAGTGACAGGAAGTATTGACTGATTGATTAACTTTATGCTAATTAATCATGATGTGATGTGTGGCCGAAAGCGATCTTTTAATGAGAAATGATGTCCCGATAAACTACTGCTGGCAGGATTTCGTGCGCAACGAAAGCCGGGATGCTTATTATGAGCTATACCGGCATTACTATGCTTATCTTAGTTATATAGGGTTAAAAAAAGGGTTCAGCACGGAGGCGGTGAAAGATACGATCAACGATGTGTTCTTATATTTATGGGAGAAGCGCAGGTCGCTTCAGCATATTCATCATCCTCACAATTACCTGCTCACTTTTTTTCACCGCAGCATAATCAATGGCATACGTCCTGCCAACGTTCTGCTGGACAATATTAATGAAGAATTTGAAAGTGAATACGAAGCATTTGCCGAACCATCTTTTGAGCAGGACCTGCTGGAAAAAGAAAGCCGGGAAAGGTTGTCTGCCCTGGTAAACAGGCATTTGAACTATCTTCCGCGGCAGCAGCGCGAAATCATGTATCAGAAATTCTATCTCGGGCTTTCGTATGCCGAGATAGCCAGCGCTAATAAACTTTCTGTTAATACGGTTTACAATACCGTATATACTGCCATGCAAAAGCTCCGGACTTCTATTCCAGCCAGTGCCGTTGCTTCACTTATTTCCCTTTTTGCGGTACTTCATTTATTTTTTTCTTAAAAAGACTAGTGAAAATTTCCGGTTTGCAGCTCTATTAAAAAAAGAAGCGATCATGCTGCATCAAAATGATGAAGAGCTGCTGGCTGATGAAAGTTTTATTAATTACTGCCTGAAACGCAATGAAGCGGATATGCACAGGTGGATGAAAATAGTGCGCGATAATCCGGGAGATGCTGCCCATATAGAAGAATTGCGTACGCTGATAATATTAACGAGCAGGGGCGTACAGGATATTGAACTGAAAAACCAGATTGCTCAACTGGGAAGGAGAATAGAGCGCATTGAGGAAGAAACTGTTGCCCCGGTAAACCCTGTTTCCGGAACCCGCTCTATTAACCGGAAGTTGATGGCGGCAGCGGCCTGCTTTTTGCTTATCGCGGGAACTGCAATCTATTATTTTGTAAGAAGTAGCAAATCCTCAACTTCTTACCAGTATTCTTATGTTACCCAACCTGCAGAAAAGAAATCTCTTGTCCTTTCAGATGGTACCAAAGTGATCCTGAATGCAGACAGTAAGCTTTCTATAGCCCCTGATTTTGGGAACAGAGAACGTCGCGTACAACTTGATGGTGAGGCGTTTTTTGATGTGGCGCATCATGCTTCAAAACCGTTTATTGTTCATACTACCCGCATGGATGTAAAAGTACTGGGTACAGCTTTTAATGTGAAGGCTTATAAGAGTGACGAATTGTTTGAAACGGCGCTGATCAGGGGCAGTATTGAGCTTTCTTTAAAAAGAGAGCAAAAAACGATCATCCTTCACCCTAATGAAAAATATGTGCTTCATGAAGTACAGCCGCAGGTAACGCCGGCGGCAGAAACCCGCACCGGCAGAAAAATACATACTGAAGGATTACTGCCTCTTAAGATTGACAAGATAGATACTTCTATTGTTGAAGTTTCATGGATAGAAAATAAGATTGCTTTTGTAGATGAACCATTTGTACAGGTAATAAAAAAGCTGGAACGGTGGTATGGCGTGTCTATTATAGTGGATGATGGCGGACTGTTAGAAAATCTCTATACAGGATCATTCAGAAATGAATCCATTGAAGATGTGCTGTCTGCCCTCCAGTTTTCCAAACCCTTTACGTACAAAAAAGAGAACGATGTGATCAGGATTTCCAAATAATAAGGAGGATGGTGACACATCCCCCCCGATAACGGCTGTAAGGACCAAGCCTCTACACGAAACAACTGGTCCCTTTTTTAACCGAAACATATCTAAGGTATGACAAAAAAGGCTATTGATCCCAAACACCCGCCGCGCCCGGTACTAAAGGCGCTGATGCTTATGAACGGTATCACATTATTTCTTCTGGCGCTTACCCTGCATGTGTCTGCAAAAGGGATTGCCCAGGATAAGATCAGTCTGGAAGCCAACAATATACCGCTTGCAGAGGCTCTAAAGCAGATTGAGAACAACACGTTCTTTCGGTTTGTTTACAGCAGCGACCTGCTGCAGGACAAAACAGTAAAGATCGCAAAATTCAAAAAGGCAGGTCTGTCAAGGGTAATGGCATCGCTGTTGAGCAACACGATGCTTACCTATAAGATGATCAATGACAGCCTGGTTACGATTGGCGAAAAAAAGGAAGGCATAGCGTACGAAAAAAGGGAAGAATTGGCCAATATAAAAGGGAGGGTTACAGATGAGAAAGGCAATGCGCTTCCCGGTGTTTCGGTTTCGGTAGCGGGCGGCAAGCGTGGCGCCATAGCCGATGAAAATGGAAATTTTTCTATAGATGCAAATCCGGGTGAAATGCTTGAGTTCAGTATTGTAGGATATAAAACGTACACCATAAAGCTGAATAACGAAACATCATTGAATATCAAGCTGGAACCCGATGTTGCCGATTTAAACAGTGTGGTGGTAATAGGATACGGCACTCAGAAAAAAGGTGACCTTACCGGCGCCATCACCAGCCTTAAAGCCAGCGATCTTACCTCAGGCGGTACCGTTAGTAATGCCGCGCAGGCATTGCAGGGCAGGGCCGCGGGCGTAATGGTAGTGCAGAACTCAAAAGCTCCGGGCGGAAGCATGTCGGTTCGCGTACGTGGGGCCAACTCTATCAGCAGTACCAATGAGCCATTATATGTTGTGGATGGCTTTGCCACGCTGAATGGAGCAGACCTTAACCCCAACGACATTGAGTCTATGGAAATTCTGAAAGACGCCTCCGCCACGGCTATTTACGGAGCCCGTGGCGCTAACGGTGTTATCATCATTACCACCAAACGGGGCAAATCGGGCAAAGCCCACATTACGTACAACGGTTATATGGGTTTGCAAAAAGTGAATAACCCGTTCGAAATGCTGAACGGCAGGCAGTATATGACGCTGGCGAATGATTTATACAAGGAAATTGACGGGCAGGCAAACCAGGAATACGGCGCTTATACACAATCGCAACTGCAATCTGAAATAAATACAGACTGGATTAAAGAAGCTTCACGCCAGGGTGTGGTACAAAGCCACAACCTGCAGGTGCAGGGCGGGAACGAGAATACAAAAATCCTTACCAGTCTTGGTTATTTTAAACAGTCGGGCGTTTTAAAAAATACAGATTATTCAAGAATTTCCGCAAGGGTAAATGTAGATCAGAAGGTCAACGATTTTATCAAATCCGGCGTAACAATTTATGGACAGAGAGCCAATTCAAACATACAGGATTACGGTGGAAATATCCTGCAGTCGAATGTGCTGCTGGGCATTCTTACCTACGATCCAACTGTGCCGGTATATAACGCCGATGGCAGTTTTGGCAGACCTCCCGGAGGAAGAGGCGATAACCCGTTAGCCAACCTTGTGGGAAGGCAAAATGAAATGGTGCAGGACAGGTTTAACGGCAATGCATATCTCGAAGTAAAACCTATACCCGAACTTACGGGTCGCGTTAACGCGGGCGCGGAGATCGCGAAATACAGTACCGGCAAGTATTTACCTAAAAGCACTTACCAGGGAGGAATTGACGATGGGGTAGCCAGTTCTTCAGATTATGCCTCTACACGACAGTTGTTCGATGCAACGCTTACCTATGACAAAACGCTTAACGAAGTACATTCTTTCAGTGTGCTGGGAGGATATGCTTACGAAAAGACGGGGTTTGCTTTTAAATCCCTGGCTGTAAAAGGATTCTCAACCGATCTTTTCAGTTTTAACAACTTAGATGCCGCTTCTACGATCACGGGCTCCAATTATTATAAACAGGAAAGTATTCTGATTTCCTTTTTTGGCAGGTTAAATTACAGCTTCAACGATAAATACCTTTTTACGTTTACCATGAGGCGCGACGGATCTTCCCGTTTCGGCGCCGATCACCGCTGGGGTAATTTCCCATCCGGCGCGTTTGCCTGGAGAATGGATAAAGAGGAATTTATCAGGAACCTTAACCTGTTCTCTACATTAAAATTCCGTCTCGGCTATGGAAAAACCGGGAACGACCAGATTGGTAATTACGCATCGTATGCTTTAATGGCAACTACCCGGTTAACATTTGATGGTAACACCAATACAGCAGGCACTCATTTAAACCAGTCGTCTCCTGAAAACAGCTCTTTAAAATGGGAAACCACCACACAGTACAATGCAGGTATTGATATGGGATTTTTTGATTCCCGCTTAATGGTAACGGTAGATGGGTATTATAAAAAAACAACCGACCTGCTCATCAGTAAAAGCCTGCCCCTGTACTCAGGCTTTATATCTGGTCAAACCAACCTGGGCGCTGTTGAGAACAAGGGTATTGAATTTGAAATATCTTCCAAGAATATCACAAACCAAAATTTCACCTGGGATACCAAGCTAAACCTTGCCATAAACAGGAACAAAGTGCTTGATATTGGCGGGAAGGATATTTATCTGACATCTTCCAAACCCATGGGAACGGTATCCGAAGAACAATTTGCAGTAATACGCGAAGGGCAGCCGCTTGGCTCCTTATATGGTTATGTATACATGGGCGTGCTGCAACAGGGAGAAACGTATGCACCACAACCTAATTCAGTAGCAGGGGATCCTAAATTCCAGGATATTTCAGGACCCGACGGAAAACCTGATGGTAAAATAGACGCGAGTGACCGCACCATTATAGGCTCTGCTAATCCTAAATTCATATATGGCGTTACCAATACGTTTAACTACAGAAACTTTGATCTGGGCATATTTGTACATGGCTCGGTTGGTAACGATTTGCTGAACATGACCCGCATGAACCTGGAGTGGAACCGAACTACAGATGCTTTAAACAGGTGGACGCCCAGCAATACCAATACCGATATACCGAGAAATGGTTTTTACTATATGAAGTCTGGCGGGTACATCAACTCTCATTTTATAGAAAATGCCTCCTTTTTAAGGTTGAGGAATATAACAGTAGGCTATACCCTGAAAAATGTTTCAAAAGCGTTTAATTCCATACGCCTGTATGCAGCAGTGGAGAACCTGCTCACCATTACCCGATATTCGGGCTGGGATCCGGAAGTAGACACCAAAGGATATGAATCAGGTAATACGGGTACTACGGGTGCGGGATCTGCAGGTGGCGGGCAAACTGCCAATGCTGGTGCCGGCATGGATTTTAATGCGTACCCTGCCATGCGCTCTTACACTTTTGGACTGAGCATTAATTTTTAACCGTATCATTTTCTCTTACATTAAAAATGTATTAAATGAAATATTTGTCTATTATAGGTTTAAGCCTGCTGGTACTGGTTACGGGTTGTTCCAAGCTTGAGCCCAAACTGTACAGCGACCTTACTACAGCCAATGCTTATTCTACCGAGAGCGATATCAATGCGGCTTTGGTAGGCATCTATGCGGATCTGAATCCTTATCCCGGTGACGCCTGGATGTATTATGCCGGTTACCTGGTAATGACTACCGATTACTCAACCGATATGGGGTTTTCTACCGCCGCCGGAGACCCTACCAAAATGAGCAATTTTACTTATGATGCCAATAACAGGTACATCAGGTACAACTGGCAGTATATGTATAATATAATAAGCAATGCCAATTTACTGCTATCAAAAATTGAAGCGGTACAGATGGATGAAGTGAAGAAGAAAAGAATTATTGCCCAGGCGCGTTTTTTAAGGGCGCTGGCCTACAGAGACATTACAGATGCATGGGGTCCCGCTCCTTTATATACAACGGTGATCCCACCCGACCAAACCGCCAATGCAACTTTGGCTCCTGTTGCGGAAATTGATGCGCTGATCATTGAAGATTGCAAATATGGTTTAGACAACCTTCCTGAAGCATGGGATGAAAGCGAAGGCTTGTCACGGGCCACAAAGGGCGCATGTGCTACCCTGTTAGGGAATGTATACATCAGGGCGCACGATTATCAGAATGCCAAAACCTACGTTGATATGGTGTTGGCCATGAAAGATGCAGGCATTTATCAGTTGAATTCCGACTTTAAAAATGTTTGGTCGGAAAGCAATAAGTTCGATAAGGGATTTATTTTCTGCATTCTGCACGAGCCCGGCATGAACGGCGGCGAAATTGCCAACCACTTTGGCCCGGAAGATCACAAAGAAGTTACTGACAGGTGGCAATATTATGCTGTGTCGCTTGAATTCTGGCGTAAGTACAACGACCTGGATCCGCGCAAACAGTTTTTCTATTATAACTACGAAGGGGCATCGCCCCGTGATGAAAACACTACACATGGTTTTTACTACATGGTTCCGGCTCCCGGGCAAACCACACCTCCCAGCGATACGGTTAAGCTGCTCAAAAATATAGCAACCAAAAAGTATTCTTATGAAATGGTCTCCAATTCTTATTATGATGGCCGCACAATAGCCATCTTCCGTATTGAAGATGTAATACTGTATAAGGCGGAGATTGAAAACGAGCTCAATGGCCCATCCGCCGCCCTGCCTTATATCAACCAGATAAGAGCAAGAGCAGGTGCACCGGAGTATGGCTCGGGCGGCGCGTTTCCTGCACCGGCATCCAAAGAAGAAATGGCGCAAAAGATATTGGATGAACGGGGTTATGAACTGGTGTTTGAATACAAAAGAAGGCCCGATCTTATCCGCTTTGGCAAATACGAAGCTATTTGTAACGCCTATCTCACCCAGCGTGGTTTAAACCCGGTGGTTACAGCAAACATGAAATATCTTCCATATCCTTTGCTTGACGCACAGCTTAACAGCGATATGGCAGCAGAAAATTTAAACAGAGTACCCTGATAATCGTTTTATAATATTAAATTCTATTTGCCACCTGGTTCATCATCATGCACCAGGTGGTTTTTGCTTAAAGTTTTCAGATGAAAAGAGCCTACCTGCTGATAATATGCATAGTGCTGGTTATTATCGCAACGTTCATTTATTTTAATCATTCTGTTTCCATTACAAGCATTGAATTGTCGTCGCCCGGCAATATTGCCATGAACGAAGCGGTAAAAATTGCTCTCGATAAAGACGAGCGGGTGTATGTACGTTACTGGAAAGATGGTGCTGCTGAAAAGCTGAGAACACCGCTAACTTCAAAAGCGAAAGAACATGACGTGCGGTTATTATTGCTTGACCCCAATACGGTATATCATTACCAGGTAGTGATTGATAAGTTGATTGATGTTTCCTCCAAAGAAATGACTTTCCAAACCCGCGAACAATCACCGTGGCTGGTGCATAACTGGGTAAAAGAGAACGCACCGCACGATACTGCTGCACTGGATGGCGGTATGGTAATGCTGTGCAATGCCAGGCTGCCGGGGTATATTGCTCTGGTAGACGGAAAAGGATCGGTAAAATGGTACTGGCAAATAGATGATATTGGCGTACGGGCCGCTACCTTAACACCGCGGGGTACCCTGCTCGCCATGTTGCGTCCACCGGTGAGAGACGTAATTGATGATACTCCAAAAGAAGAAGCAGACAGTCTTCGTGAAACGGCAAAACCCATCCGCCGTGGTGCATTGGGTTTTGCGGGAGGAACCGCTGTCGTAGAGATAGATCTCACCGGTAAAATGCTGTGGCGCATCAACATGGATACGGTTGATGGTAGTAAGCACAAGGTGATCCACCATGATGTGAGGATGGACGGGAATGGCAATATCGTTGTATTAACACGCAACCAGAAGCCATTTGATATGACTACGCCGGGTGGTACCGGAATTGACACGTTGGTTGGTGATGGCATTCTGGTAATGGATAACAAGGGTAAAAAAATATGGGAATGGGATGTATGGGATGAGTGGGATATCGAAAATGATCCGTTTCTAAAGGAATTTGCATACGATCGTTTTCACATGAATTCACTAAACTTTGATAAGGATAATAATTACCTGGTATCTGTTGCCATTGAAGACCAGATATGGAAAGTAAATAAGGAAACCGGTAAAATTATGTGGAAGCTGGGTAAGAACGGAAATTTTAAAATGGATACGGCGTATCATTTTTCATTTCAGCATTCGGTACATATTAATCCTTACGGCGATCTGATGGTGTTTGATAACTCGCTGTGGAAAAAACAATCGGGCGCTGTGTCGTTCCGGTTAGATACGGTAAACTGGACCGCCACACCCGAAATACATGCAATGCTGCCTGCATCAAAATACACTTCGCGTATGGGCAGCGCTTATGTTTTGCCCAACAATAACCTTTTGCAGTGCAGCTCTAAAACAGGAGCTGTAATGGTAACCGATCAGCAGGGCAAAATACTATGGGAACTGAACTGTTACTTTGTTCCTTACCGTGCGGAATATATTCCTTCTTCTGTTTGGACGAAATATTTTGTGAAAGAATAAAAGAATTGATATGTTGTGAAAATAAACTTAGCAATATCTCTAAACCGTAGCAAAAAAATGGATAAGCCAGGATTGCATTTCTACAATATGTTTCCGTTTATAGAAACCATACAAACGCAAAGTGTAATTGTACAAAATTATGGTGGCGCTGAAACATTTACTTTCGGTGGATTTCTCGGAAAAAAGTGTAGATTATGTTCTTTTAAAAAGTTGTACGATTCAGAGTAATTTTATCCCATGATTCTCCGCTTCACAGCTTCCTCCGATTTTGATTTTATCACGCAGTTTGCGGAGCTGATCAACATGCCCATCAAAGATAACCTATTGGAAATTCCCAGAGGTATGGGGGAAGGTTTTGTGAGAAGAATAACTTTTGGTGAGGATTTCAGATTGTTAATGCATCGTTATACGCTGAAAGAAGATTTTGTCATTCAACGTGACCCGACACTTGAGATGAATGATTTGCTGAGTATATTTTTTTACAACAATGAGCAATCATTGGAAATGAAATATAACGAAGATGGCAACGTCCCGTTTTCTCAAAACAGCAATTCCGCCGTACAGGTTACTACCAACGATTTCAGTTCTACCATCCGGTTTCCGGCCAATACGCCTACTCAATATATGGTGATTGGAATTACGGCATCTAAACTCAAAACACTATTGTCCATCAAGAATGCAAATTCCACGGTCAGAACCATTACTACGGAAAAAGCCTCATTTTTATTTTTTGAAAGCATGGACGCTGAAATGA
The DNA here is from genome assembly GCA_964450515.1 of uncultured Terrimonas sp. Taxonomy (GTDB): domain Bacteria; phylum Bacteroidota; class Bacteroidia; order Chitinophagales; family Chitinophagaceae; genus Agriterribacter. The sequence continues at coordinate 21,395 of CAYVEI010000043.1, forward strand.
AATTGCTGTTGAAAAATGTTGCCAGTATTACGATGACGGATGCGTTGAGCCATTTTTATGTACAAATCAAAGTATTGGAACTTTTGTACCTGCTTTTTAGACGATTATCCATTCGGGAAAACAAAAGCCATAGAAATATCAACAATGCAGATGCCGAAAAATTGATGATGATCCGAAATGAAATTTTGAATGATCTAAGCGCAGCACCGGTTTTAAGTGAGCTGGCTCAAATGTCCGAAATGAGTGAAACCAAATTAAATCAACTTTTCAAACAAACCTTTGGCGATTCGATTTATAATTATTTCCAAACAGCACGAATGGAAGAAGCCGCTTTTCTGTTAAAACAGGCCAGCCGATCCGTTTCCGAAACAGGCTATGAACTTGGTTTTTCTAACCTGAGTCATTTTAGCCGTTTATTTAACAGGCACTACGGGATGACGCCTAAAAAATATTCTTCTAACGGATAGGACTATTTTAAAGGTTAATGTGGCTATTTTGCCTGCTTATTACTCCCCACCTTTGCTATATCAAATTTAAAATATAGTAAAGATGAAAAAATTATTAACCCCTTTTACGAAAGGCAAACTCGAATTAAAAAATCATTTGGTCATGGCGCCGATGACCCGCAGCCGCGCCATTGATAATCTGCCCAACGCATTGATGGAGACCTATTACGGACAGCGTACCGGCGCGGGTCTGATCGTAACCGAAGGTACCGCTCCCGCTCCCGAAGCGCTTGGTTACCCCAGGATACCCGGAATTTTCAGCAAACAGCAAGTGGAAGCCTGGAAACGCATTACGGCTAAAGTACATCAGAACGGAACCAAAATATTTCTCCAATTGATGCACACTGGTCGTATCGGTCATACCGATAATCTGCCGAAAGGCGTTTCGCTGGTAGGTGCTACCGCCCTGAAAGCAGCCGGTCAGATCTTTACCGACACCAAAGGTTTGCAGGATTTTTCGGAACCCACTCCACTTACAAAAGGCGGGATCAAAAATGTAATCGCCGGATTTGTATTGGCTTCAAAAAATGCCATCGAAGCAGGCTTCGACGGTGTCGAAATCCATGGTGCCAATGGATATCTGTTGGAACAATTTTTAAACCCGAACGTAAACAACCGCACCGATGAATATGGCGGCAGTGTTGAAAATCGCAGCCGGTTCACCATAGAAGTTGTTCAGGCAGTGGCCCAGGCCATTGGAAAAGAAAAAGCAGGCATTCGCTTTTCGCCTTATTCAAAATTGGGTGATCTGGCGCTTTATGATGATGAAGAGACAAGTGCGGCCTACGCCTGGTTGGCTCAAAACTTAAATGAGTTGGAGATTGCCTACCTGCATATCGCAGTCAATGCTCCTGTACCTGAAAAAACATTTGAGGCGATCCGAAATAACTTTTCCGGAACCATCATTTTAAGTAACGGGCTAACACCTGAAACAGGTGAAGCGGCTTTGCACGCAGGATTTGCCGACCTGGTTGCATTCGGCCGGTCTTTTTTATCCAATCCGGATTTCGTAGAAAAAATAAAAACAGGGGAAGCACTTAATCCGATTGATTATGCCCGTCTCTATACACCGGGTTCGGCGGGCTATATCGATTATCCATCCACACCATCTTTAACAACTCAAAAAATAATTCAAAATGAAATTTATCAATAAAACCGCAGTCATCACCGGCGCGGCCGGCGGGATTGGCACAGCAATAACCCAACGCTTTTTAAACGAAGGAGCCAAAGTAGTAGCCGTAGATCTCTCAACAGAAGCGCTTGAAAAATTGTCTTCTACCATGGGAAATCCTGAAAACTTACTGCTCGTAAAAACCGATATCAGCAGTGAAGGAAGCATGAGGCAATTATATGAACAAGTAAAAGACAAATGGAATTCAGTAGATATTATTATCAATAACGCCGGCTGGTTTCCATTTTTAGAATTTGAAAAAATAACTTATTCAGACTGGCGAAAAGTGATGAGCATTAATTTGGATGGCGGATTTCTTGTCATCAAAAGTTTATGGCCATTGCTCAAAGAAAGTACCGCCGGCAGGATCATCAACACCGCTTCGGGAAGTTTCTTTGATCCGCCTGCAGGGCAATCCCATTATGTGGCCGCAAAAGCCGGTATCATCGGACTTACGCGGGCATTAGCTGTGGAATTAGGCGATTACAATATCACCGTAAATGCTATAGCTCCCGGATTGACGGCGACACCGGTTGTACTGAAATCTTTTCCTGCAGAATTGATTGACAAGCTGGCACAGCACGGCGCCATCAAAAGACGGCAGACAGCCGGGGATATGGTGGGAGCTATTGCCTTTTTAGCATCGGATGATGCCTCATTTATCACTGGCCAAACCATCAATATTGACGGTGGAAGAAGTTTCCTTTAAAAAAGAAAGTCATCCAGCATGAAAACAAAAATTGATAAAGCTCAAAGAATGGGCAGGCAGCGTGGTGGTTTCGGGATACAGATATTGTATCCCGGCATCATCCGGCCTGAGTTAAAGGACTCCGGCTTTGCCACAATTGGCAGGATAGACCATGCCAAAATTTTACCGGGCACGCTGATTGCGATGCACCCGCACATTGACGATGAAATACTCACCTATCTGCGAAGCGGAAAAGTAAACCACCTTGATTCGGAAGGAATTACCGAAACCATATCCAATCAAAAGCTCATGCTCATGAATGCCGGAGCCAGTTTCTTTCATGAAGAATTGGTATTGGAAGTAGGAGGTACTTTGGAAGGTTTACAGATTTTCATCCGTCCGGAACAAGCATCGTTAAAACCTAAGGTTCAATTCCTTCAACTGGATGAAAAATACAGTATCAACCAATGGCGGAAAATTGCAGGACCCAAAGAAGATGATCCTTTAACCATCAGAAGTAAAACCCGGATATTGGATTTGCAGTTGGGAAACGGAAAACAAATAAGATTACCTGAGCAATCGGATAGTGATATCGCCTTTCTGTTTTATGTATTTTCAGGTAAAGTATCCATTGATAAAAATATCATCCTGGAAACAGGAGACAGTATGCTCATAGAAAAAGAAAGTCCACAATTCCAGGCACTTGAAACCAGCGACATCGTACTTTTTACAACCCAAACCACGGCTGCTCATTTCGATGGCGGAATGTACAGCGGTAATCAAAATTCAAATTTATTATGAAACATGCCAAAGGAATTTTCTTTGAAGGAGCTTTTACTCCCTCAAAAGAAGCATCGAAAATCACAAAAGCAAAGCATTTACAGAAAGAACACAGTAAGGTAATCGTCCGTTTTTCCGATTTTACAGGAATACCCGATATCCCGGATAATGCGGGGCCGGCAAATCCAAGAGGTTTTGCCATCAAATTTACTTTGTCAGACGGTTCTACGACGGATATTGTAGGCCATAGCTTTAACGGCTTCCCTACTGCCAATACGGATCAATTCCGGGATTTGCTACTTTCCATTGCACACAGCGGCCCGGGCGTATCGGCGCCCACCGAATTGGATAGCTTTCTATCCGCTCATCCTATTGCGAAAACATTTCTTACGACTCAAAAGTTGCCGGCGAGTTATGCTACCATTGCATACTTCGGAATGAATGCATTTAAGTTTACCAACCGCAGAGGAGTTGCTCATTTTGTCAGGTACCAGTTCGTCTCTGAGAATGAAAAGCTGCTTACCCTTGCCAAATGAAGGATTGGTATTTTTGGCTACAACAAAAGTAGATTTGGTTATATCTGTTGCCCGGCAGATACGGAATTTTGCATTTATAAAAATTAATCAAATGCAAATTATTGTAACAGGTTCTCTTGGGAACATCGGAAAACCACTCGCAACAGAGTTGGTGCAAAAAGGACATTCGTTAACGGTTATCAGCAGCAGTGCCGAAAGAAAAGCAGCCATTGAAGCACTTGGTGCAAAAGCCGCTATCGGCAGTATGTTTGATATTGATTTTTTGGCGGCAACTTTCAAAGGTGCAGACATCGTTTACTTAATGGAAACTATGGAAGCTGCAGGCGATATGTTTGACAAATCGGCCGATTTTATCGGCACTATCAACAAAATCGGGAACAACTACAAAACAGCCGTCGGAAAATCGGGGGTAAAAAAAGTGGTGCATTTGAGCAGTATCGGTGCGCATACCGACAAAGGAACAGGCATACTCGTTTTTCACTACAATGCAGAAAGTCTTTTGAGACAACTACCTGATGACGTTTCTATTAAATTTATGCGTCCCGTCGGTTTTTACAATAATATGTTTGCGTTTATCCCTACCATAAAAACACAAGGTGCAATCGTGCAAAATTATGGAGGAGATGACAAAGAACTTGTGGTCTCGCCCCTGGATATTGCGGCTGTTATTACAGAAGAAATGGATAGACCTTTTGAGGGCAGAACCATCCGGTACATAGCAAGCGATGAAGTTTCAACAAATGAAATGGCAAAGATTCTTGGAGAAGCAATCGGTAAGCCTGATTTGAAATGGTTGGTTATTCCGGATGAACAAATGCTCAATAATATGATCGCCACAGGTATGAATCCAGGTATTGCCAAAGGTTTTATAGAAATGAATATTGGCCGCCGCAACGGCATTTTATATGAAGATTATTATCGTAATAGACCGGCGCTGGGAAAAGTGAAGCTGAAAGATTTTGCAAAAGAGTTTGCGGCTGCGTTTAATAGTAATAACAAACAAAAAACAGAAAAATGAAAACAGTATTAATAACAGGCGCTAACAAAGGAATCGGTTTTGAAACAGCAAAACAATTGGTACAATTGGGTTACTTTGTTTATCTGGGCAGCAGGGACAAGGCGAAAGGTATAGATGCCGTCAATAAATTAAAGGTTTCAGGAATTTCAAATGTTGAGTTGCTTGAAATGGAAATTTTTCAGCGAGGATGGAGAAGTTCCGTGGTAAGAGCAGCGAAGCGAAACGGCATATCGCATCTTATAAAAGCAATCCATAAAAAACATAAAAAACATAAAACATGCAATCACTCCGCATTAAAACCATAAGCGAATTTCACCGGTTCAGGGGGTTACCAAAGCCGGAACACCCGTTAATCAGCGTGGTAAATGTTGCAGACCTAAAACGTGGGCATAACAATGAACCGACAAATTTCTTGTACGATTTTTATTCCATTTCATTGAAAAGAAATTGCGATGCCAAATTCAGATACGGGCAGCAGCAGTATGATTTTGATGAGGGCACGATGTTTTTCATATCGCCTAACCAGGTCTTCGGAATTGAGCCCGGCAAAAACAAAACGCCTAAACAATCTGGCTGGATGCTGCTCATTCATCCCGATTTTCTTTGGAATACGCCTTTGGCTAAAAAAATAAAACAATACGAATACTTCGGTTACTCAGTACATGAGGCACTGTTCCTTTCAAAGAAAGAAGAAACCATCATTGCCGGCGTTATGCAAAACATTCAGCAGGAGTATCATTCCAATATTGATAAATTTAGTCAAAGCGTAATTATTGCGCAACTTGAATTATTGCTTACCTATTCGGAAAGATTTTATCAACGCCAGTTTATTACGCGAAAAATATCCGGTCACCAGGTACTGAATCGTTTGGAAGATATGCTGACAGAATATTTCAATAGCTACAATTTAATAGAAAAAGGATTGCCATCTGTTCAATACATTGCTGAAGGTCTAAATGTATCACCCAATTATTTGAGCGGTTTACTAAAAGTATTGACCGGACAAAGTACGCAACAACACATACATCATAAATTAATAGAAAAGGCCAAAGAAAAATTATCCACAACCGATTTATCCGTAAGCGAAATCGCTTA
>CAYVEI010000044.1:0-27140 GCA_964450515.1 uncultured Terrimonas sp.
TTTGCAGTCCTCAAAAAAACAAGAATGTACAGGACACATACATGCGGGGCATTACGCATACACGATAAAGGAAGGGAAGTTACCCTTGCCGGCTGGGTACAAACCATCAGGAAGTTTGGCGCTATTACCTTTGTTGACTTGCGCGACCGCTACGGCATTACCCAATTATTGTTTGGTGAGGAACTGAACCGGCAGTTGGAGGCAAATCCCATAGGAAGAGAATTCGTTTTGCAGGTTAAGGGTACCGTTTTGGAACGCACCAACAAAAATCTTAATATCCCTACGGGTGAAACAGAAGTAAATGTGTTGTCGTTTACGGTCTTGAACCAATCGGCCACTCCGCCTTTTACTATCCAGGACGATACCGATGGCGGCGACGACCTGCGTATGAAATACAGGTATCTCGACCTGCGGCGCAATACGGTTAAACGTAATCTTGAGCTGCGTTATGCCGTAAGCCGTTCTGCCCGGAACTACCTGCACGAAAATGGTTTCATGGATATTGAAACTCCTTTTTTGATCAAATCAACGCCCGAAGGCGCACGGGATTTCGTGGTGCCTTCGCGTATGAATGCCGGGCAGTTTTACGCATTACCGCAAAGTCCGCAAACCTTTAAACAATTGCTGATGGTAAGCGGTTACGACCGGTATTACCAGGTGGTGAAATGTTTCAGGGATGAAGACCTCCGGGCAGACCGCCAGCCGGAGTTTACGCAAATAGACTGCGAGATGAGCTTTGTGGAGCAGGAAGATATCCTCGGTATGTTTGAAGAACTCATTAAGCGCATATTTAAAGATGTAAAAAATATAGATTATACAGCGCAGGTGGAAAGAATGAGCTGGGAAGATGCCATGTGGGATTACGGCAACGACAAGCCCGATACCCGTTTTGGCATGCCGGTAGCCAATTTAAAAGTGCCGTCGCATGTATACCTCAGCAGGCAGCACACGATTCCTTTATCACCCGTAAGTGAAAGCGGCTTTAAGGTATTTGATGAGGCCGAAACCCTTGTAGCCATTGCCGTACCCGGTTGCAGCAACTATTCGCGGAAGCAAACCGACGAGCTAACGGAATGGGTTAAACGCCCGCAGATCGGCATGAAAGGCCTTGCTTTTATAAGATGCAATACCGATGGCAGCTTTAAAAGCAGTATAGATAAGTTTTACGATGAAGAAAAGCTGCGATCCATAGCCGCGGCGGTAAAAGCCCATGCCGGTGATTTGATATTGATACTTGCCGGCGCAGAAGAAAGAACCAGGAAGGCCATCAGTGAATTAAGGCTGGAAATGGGCAAGCGGCTGGGTTTGAGAAAAGACAATGAATTTAAACTGTTATGGGTACTTGATTTTCCGCTGTTTGAATATGCAGCCGAAGATAACCGCTGGGTAGCGCGTCATCATCCGTTTACCTCCCCCCGGCCTTCCGATATTGATACCATGATCAATCATTCACCCGTTATTAAAGACCCCGCAAAATACCTGGAGCATCCTTATGCCACCATTAAAGCCAACGCGTATGATATGGTGCTGAACGGAAATGAGATCGGCGGCGGTTCTATCCGTATTTTTCAGCGGGGTCTGCAGGAAAAAATGTTTGCCGCCCTGGGTATGAGCAGGGAGGAATCGCTGCATAAATTCGGATTTTTATTGGGTGCTTTCGAATACGGCGCACCGCCGCACGGAGGTATCGCTTTTGGGTTCGACCGGCTTTGTTCCATACTCGGCGGCAGCGAAAGCATCCGCGATTTTATAGCCTTTCCCAAAAATAATAGTGGAAGAGACGTGATGCTGGATGCCCCATCCACTATTGATGAAAAACAATTGGAAGAGCTTTCTATCCAGTTAAAAACCATAGATCAAACATCGCTTTAATACCCAATATGAAAACAATTTTAAAAATAACGAATGTCTTATCGTGGATCAACCTCACCGTGGGGGGAATACTGGTGGCCGGCGGCCTGCTCAGTATGCTGTCTACACCCAATGCTTCCATTTTGCTGGTTTCCGTAGTATTAACCGGCTCCATTGTATTACACAGTTATGCCGCACTGCAATTACGCAAAAGTATTGTGCATCCAAACATTCCTTTAAACAAACAAACACCTGCTGGTATCCGCTTCATTGGCTTTATGGCTCTGTTCTTTGCTATGCTCAATATTGGCAACGCGGTAGTGATCATTCAAAATGCAGCGGAAGTATTAAAGCAGGTTGAGCTTCCTTTTAAACCGGAGGGCATTGACCTTGTTGCCACCATCAGGGGTGTGGGCATCTTCTCCCTGTTGTTTAGTATAGGCATTGCCGTTAATGTACTGCTGAACATCCGCCTGCTGAGATGGTATATGGCAAAAGCTCAGGAATGAAAGGGTAAAGGTTACAAGTACCCGGTTAACGGTCCTTTATACCTCACACCATATACCTTTTATATCTTATACCCAATATCCCCAATCATACTTTTATCATCCCTTTCCCGTTTATATAACGTTCATATATCATAAAAAACTGTTTCAGCATATTTTAGTATTTCTTTATAGTACGCCGTTGTTATGCAGCAGTATATTTGCGAAAGCATTTAAAATCATTCTTATGAAAATCAAAAAAATATTTATCTATTTAACCGCTATTGTTTTTTTTGCTTCTTCTTCCGTTCAGGCCCAGTTGCTTAAAAAAGTGCTGGGTGATAAAAAAGACTCTTCTAATGTGCTCAGCAATGTTTTGGGAAAAGGAAGCAGCCTGAGTACAGATGATATTGCTGCGGGGCTTAAAGAAGCACTGTCTGTAGGCGCCGAAAAGGCAGGCAAAAATCTTTCTTCGGTAGACGGTTATTTTGCCAATGCCGCTATTAAGATATTAATGCCGGAGGAAGCTAAGAAAGCGGAGCAGAAGCTGAGAGCCATTGGGCTGGGCAAACAGGTAGATGAAGCTGTACTTTCGATGAACCGTGCAGCAGAAGACGCCGCCAAATCGGCCGCTCCTATTTTTGTAAGCGCCATTAAACAAATGAGCATACAGGATGCTGCAGGCATATTAAAAGGAGGAGATCATGCCGCTACCGATTACCTGAAAGGCAAAACCACTTCCGCACTCACTGAATCTTTTCGCCCGGTGATAGAAAAGTCGTTAGAAAAGGTAGACGCCACCAAATACTGGAACACGGTGTTCTCTGCTTATAATAAGTTTACGGCAGACAAGATCAATCCTGATCTTTCGGCCTATGTAACGGAAAAGGCATTAACCGGAATTTTTTACCAGGTAGCACAGGAAGAACAGCAGATCAGGAAAGATCCTTTGGCCCGCACATCCGAAATACTGAAGAAAGTATTTGGTTCCAATTAACAACATGCGAACGTTAATACCATTCGCTGCAGTTATCCGGCTTTTACCGGTGTGTAACGCTGTTTTGTTTACACGGCCTGGTATAAGTTATTTCAGCAAAAAATAATAAATAACAGCCCAAATAGCAATAAAGAATAAGCCCGGGTATAACACAGTTTTAAGCTTTTTCGTGTCTTTTTTGATGATTAAAAGATATAACACATAAACGATAAATACTGCTATTAGTCCGATTGGAATGAATGGGTATGTCATAATATTATTTTTATTTCTTTAGTCAATTTACACTACGTTCCGCTTCACTTATGCAAAACCGCCTATATGTGCAGTTATTCATAAAGATCAACGTTAATTCCTTAATACACGAAAGTTTTGCAGGTTAACGATTTTCGTTACGTTCCAGGGCACATAGTTTGTTTCAGCTACCTTTCGGCATTCAAGCGAAAATACCCTATAGTTCATTAACGGGTTTCAATCATAAATACAGCCGGAACAGGTCTTTGCTTTTTATCGGAAGGATATATGGTTTCCCTGCCATTTACGAGCATACAACTGCTGCCACCGCCGTCGAGGTTGAGGGCTTCCCAGCAGCCCAGTTCCTTAAAGAGTTGCGCTTCCTGTAATAACGTGGCGCCTTCAGCAACACCGGTATTCCTGCCTTCTATTACCAGGATAATGAGCTTATTGCTTTTGGTATATCCCATCCCGGTTCTGGGATGTTTGTCATGAATAGCTTCACCGGCAAATTTTAATTCTTCGTTATTGGTAATTTTTATTTCACCTTCCTGCAGCAATACAGGTCCGCCGCCCACCGCAGTTCTCATCTTCCATTTTGCCGCGCCGGAGTCTATAATATTTACGGCATTTATACCAGGCTTATACAAACTGTGGGAATCCGTAAAAGCGTTGACAGGGTGTTGCAAAGCCAGTATTTTCTTTTTCGCATCCTCAGCGTATACCCAGGCCACATCGGCGTTGCGTTGCCTGGTAATGCCAATGGCGCTGCCAAAAGAATGTACATAGGTAGCGCTGTCCGCTCTTTTGCGCGAATAAATATCGCGGCTCACTATTTTCCCTTCTTTAATAACCGTATTCAGGTTTTGATGGGTTGCAAAAGAAAAGAAGGTACAGTTCACTACTACCACAGGCTTATTGTTCTTCCTGTAAAAATCATGGGGCATTAATCTTCTGTTGTATGTAGTGTCTGCTGTAAAATTCAGGCGCCTGTCTTTCAGATCGGCTTCTACATAATACGCAATGTTTGGTTTTCCATCCAGTTCGCTTGTTGTTTTGTATACATGCACCGATGGCGGCAGCTTACCGAAGAGCGCGTCAACATTCGTCCATACGGTCTGCGCATGCGCATGCAATACAACAACATGAATTAAAAGTATAGTGATCATCCTTTTCATAAAACAATGCCCGGTATATCAGGAAAATGTTTTTACCGTGCCATCGTCGCAGCCCAGTATAACCCTTGTAGCCATTTTCACAAAGAGCCCGTTATCCACAACACCGGGAATATTGTTGATTTGCTGCTCCAGCACGGCAGGTTCGGGAATAGCACCAAAATAGCAATCTATGATATAATTGCCGCTATCCGTTGTAAATATCTTTCCGCTTTTTTCCCTCAGTGATGTGCTGCAACCCAGGGCTGCCAGTTGCCCGGCGGTATGCTGCCATCCAAAAGGGACGAGCTCTACCGGCAGCGGAAATTTCCCGAGCACTTTCACCCGCTTATTGTTGCCTGCAATAACAATGAACTCCCTGCTGGCCGCGGCAACGATCTTTTCCCTTAACAATGCACCCCCTCCCCCTTTTACCAGGTTCATATTATCGTCTACTTCATCGGCGCCGTCTATATCTATATCTATACAATCAACCGCATCTAATGCAACAACCGTAATGCCGCATTGCAGCGCTATTTTTTCCGTTTCTGCCGAAGTGGCAACTGCTGTGATCTTCAATCCCTGTTTTACCTTTTCTGCCAGGTACTGTATTGCCCAGTAAGCCGTAGAACCCGTTCCCAGCCCTACGATCATTCCGGCTTTAATATACTCCACGGCTTTACAGGCCGCAGACTGTTTCGCATTCATATTATTTTAATTTCCTGTAGTACAAATTACGCGCTTCCGCTGTCATGCCCGGGTTATGACACTGAATAGCAAATTTCCCTTCTTTATACTCACTATCCCTGTAGCTCATTACCAACTGATCTTTCACCCATATATTAATGCTGTCGCCCACAGCCCTCACTTTCATCTCAAACCATTCTCCATCTTTGGTAAGCAGCGCTGTGGCTTTACCGGTAGGTTTTCCGGGTTTCCACAGCCAGCCCGTATGCGCTTCCTGGTTATGGCATATCTGCGCTTCATATCCACGCGGAAATCCATTGGGGTTATCAGCAGGCTCATTGGCTCTTACATACAAACCGCCATTGGCGCCTTTACCCTGGTCGGTTATCCGGAACTCGCCTTTTACTTCAAAATTTTTCACTACGGGTGAAGCATACAAATGCCCTCTTCCGTTTTGCCCGGTGATCACCCCGTTCTCTACCTTCCATTCCGCATCGCCCCTTACTGTCCACCCCGTAAGGTCTTTCCCGTTAAAAAGTGAAATCCATTGGGGCTTTACTGACCAGGAGCCTGCTATAAGAACCAGGCAAAGCACCGTTAAACCGGTAAAAAAACGTTTCATGCTGAATTCAATTTTAGCTGTTCAATGATATAAAAACAACAAGAGATCATTTTTGCATACTGATACCGGGATAGCAGTTGAAAATATAAATGAACCCCTGCCGGGGTCAGCTTCTATGTCGTTTTTTCTAAACGGCAATGTGTTTTACAATAATGCCTGTTATTACGGCTATGGAAAAGCTGATCAGCGACCCGATCAAAACATATTCCGTTTTTTCTTCCTGCCTGTCTTTTTCGCTAAAGCGAAGTAAACCTTTGGCCGTAATTAAGAGCCCGATTGCCGCATATTGATCCTGCAGCAAAAACGTGAGAATAAGCACGCGTTCTACAATACCGATCCATTTGCCGGCATTGGCCAACCCGGCGCTGCGGGGCAACTGGTCGCTCCATTTCCGGGTCATTTGCCCGATCATTATGCCTGCCGGGAAGCTCAAAAATATATAGGCGGTGGTAAGCAGCCAGAATGTAGTATCGTTTTTTATTAACCGCAACCCTTCCTTAATATCCGTTAAGGTATAAAAAGTATAGTACCAGCAGGCTGTAATAACCAGCAGGTGCATGAACTGGTCTATTAAAAAGTATACAACCGTTTGAGGCCGGTAAGATTTCCAGCCATCAATCAGCGTATGTGATATAAAGATCGCCAGTCCAAACTGCCAGTACTGAAAACCTATGAAAATAAGCGCTAACAGCGCTGCTATAAACGTGTGCAGGTAAAGCCAGGGAGATAAAAAATGCCGGGCACAACGGTTATCAACCCATTTTTTAGGTTGGAATACAAAGTCGGCCAGCAGGTGCGACAGGATCAGTTTTATCAGCCAGAGTGTGCTCATGCCAGGTTAAATTGAATAATGACCTGCTGGTATTCGTACAGGAGTTTTTCTATTTCCGGCCACCCGGCCGAATGCGCATGTTTGTTGATGGTGGATTGTTTTCTTTTTAATTTTTTTGATACCTGCGTTTGTGTCTGTTTTTTTAAAAGTTCCGCCACCACTTCAGCCTGCTTGGAAGTTAACCGTTTCAGCATATAATCTGCAAAGCCGGCGATTACTCTAAAAGCTATATTGGCTTTTCCATCTGCCGATTCTATCCACAACCGCTGCGTATCTTTCAACTGGTCAAACATCCTTCCGGATAAAACAAACGCTTCACTGTTTGCGGTTCGCAAGCTTCGTACGCGGGCAGCCACATTACCGATACCGATACTGATGCGAACATCATATATATCTGAAAGTTTTCTGGCAGCAGCTCTTAACTGAAAAGACAGTTTTAATGCAGCCAAAGGATCCTTGGTATACACCTGGAAACTGTCGCCCCGGTAAAATTCAAATGCATAATTTTTTAAAACGGCGCTAAGCTGCGTTACCAGTTTTTTACCCATTGCGGTTCCGGGAACCGTGGAGTTTACAATATCGGCGGTTATAACAGCAGCAACAGGCATACCCATTTGTTTGTTTTTCAAATATAGCCTAAAAAGGCGATAATTTAAAAATATAGCCTAAAAAGGCGATAATTTAAAAATATAGCTTAAAAAGGCGATATTACTCCAACAGTGCTTATTCATTGCCGCCTGCTATTCTTCCAGCCCCCACACTTTTCCTTTCATGGTGGCCGGCACGCCTGCGCTCAGCCATTGCGCCGGGCGCTTCCCTTTCAGCAGCCAGTCAAAAAACTGTTGTTCCCTGATCTGTATATCCTTCCTGTTCTTTCTTTCCATTAAATTATGCTCCTCTCCATTGTAGTTGAGCAGCCATACGGGTTTGCCCAAACGCCTCAGCCCTGTAAACAATTCAATTCCCTGGTACCAGGGCACTGCTCCGTCATTATCGTTGTGCATGATCACCAATGGCGTACTTACTTTAGGCAAATGAAACAAAGGCGAATTCTCTATATACAATTGTGGCTTTTCCCATAAGGAGGCTCCTATCCGGCTTTGTGTTCTTTCGTACTGGAACTGCCTGTTCATACCGGTTCCCCAACGGATGCCCCCATAGGCGCTGGTCATATTACTCACCGGTGCCCCTGCCCATGCGGCTTTAAATAATTTCGTTTGTGTAATTACATAAGCTGCCTGATAGCCTCCCCAGCTTTGCCCCTGCAAGCCTATGCGCGTACTGTCAACCCATCCTTTTTTAACCAATGCCCTCGCGCCGCTTACAATATAATTATAGGCGCTTTTGCCCGGGTGACCGGTGGTATAAACAATATCGGGAACAAAAACAATATACCCCCTGCTCACAAAAAAAGAAATATTCAGCCGGCTTGGGGTAGGCGCCGGGGGAATATACTGGTACAATCCATCACTCAGTTTTTCGTAGAAATAACAGATAGCAGGATATTTTTTCTTCGGATCAAAATCCTCTGGCTTGTATACCATACCTGTTGCCTGTTTTCCGTCGTATGCTTTCCAGTGAAACAACTCTGCCGTACCCCAGTTGTATGCTGCCTGCCGAGGGTTAATCGAACTCAGCTTCGTTTCCTTTTGCCAATCGGTGTTTACATACAGGTCGGGCGGATTTATATAGCTCTCTTTGGTATAGATATACGTGTTGTTGTCTTTTGCTTTAACCAGCCTGTTGTTACTGATTGCAAAGGCGCCATTTACCACGGTAACAGGTTTAGAGCTGCTTAACATTTTACAGGTAGCCAGCCCGGCGTGCTTATTGCTTTCGGCAAATAGGTGCAGTAAAATTTCCTGCGAAGGAGAAATAAATTTTTCTTCCGGGCTGGTGCGGATATACCTGTACGTAATTTTGTTTTTTCGCCCTTCACCTGCGGTAATGTTAACGGGCGTCACCACCGCATCCGGGTCAAGCTGCCAGATATCGTATTTGTCGTATACCAGCACGGCCAGGTCGCTCTGTGTCCAGGCCATTATACCATAAGAGGAAGGCTCCGCAGGCATATCAAAATCTTCATCATATAGTTTTACTTTGATGCGCGAAGAAATGTTCTTTGTTTTCCCGTTCCTCCAGGTAAAATACTGCCGGGCTTTGGCATCGTACCACAGCACATATTTGCCATCGGGCGATGCGGTAACGTACCCTGAAAGGTTTTCTTTGATCAATGTTCGGGTTCCGCTTCCCGGGTCTATTACATAAATATCCTTCAATGTTCTTCCTTCCCATTGCATAGCAACCCGCTTACCTGCATCGGTTATGCCCACAAAAAAATCCGCATCGCCTTCTTTGCCGGGTATTACATCGGACACTTCCTTATCGCCCAGTTGAACAAAATTTTTGGTATCCAGGTGAACCATTGCAGGATAGCTTTTTTTAAGCTCCCTGCCAAGATTCTTCAATTGCATGGTTTGCAGGTAATCGTCTTTATAATTCCAGATGTCTACTTTCACCAGGTCAATATCAACAAGCGTTGTATCTTTTGGAGGCGGTAGCGGCGCAGTACCTGCAAACAGCCGCTTACCCGATTTACTGAAATACAGGTTGGCATTTTCACTGATGCTCCAGCCAACAGGCATACCAGTGCTGTTTTTATCGGCGATCATCAACGCAGTATCGTACCCGTTCTGCCAGTACCACAGCTTGTAAAAATGCTGCAATGCTTTGGCGCTGCTGTCTCTTTCGGCAACAAAGGCTAACTGGTATCCTTCTTCATCAATGGCGTAATGCCGGAAATCATTTCCTCCCTTCATAATGGTATCGAACCGGTTCTCCGTTGTTCTGAAAATGCATACCGCAGGTTTGCGCAGGCTGTCTTTTTTTGCCGTTGTGGTTTCTGTAACCAGAATGTTCCCTGTTTTGCTCCAAAGGTATTCACTTACAAGATCAACCTCCTGTTTAGTGCTGTCGCGCAGGTTATAAATGATCAATACCGTTCCTTCTTCTTTTTTCGGGCCGGCATCAGCCTCTTCATCTGCATCGTTGCCACTGAAATACGGATCATCCGATGCAACTGCCTTATCCTCTTTTTTTATAACCGGCGGATTCATGATCTTCCGTCTTTTTTTTGCCTGTTCAACCGCGGGCTCTTCAACAGCCCTTTTAAATGAATCTATTTTTGTTGCCAGCGAGTCCGGCGATCCTTTCTTTTTGGAAGTATCGGGTAAAGGCTTTTCCATTTGCCAGGCTACCCACTGCGCATTTTTATCCGGTATTTTATACGATTTAACACGGGCTTCTTTTACTATGAACCCTTTGCCTAACTCCACAATAGCCAGTGAATCCCTGGGTGAATCATCGGGTTTTTTCTTTTTTATACGCGCCTGCCTTATATCGGCATAAGGCGGCTTTATTTTAAAAACGGCATAGCGGCTGTCTTCCGTTATTGCTACGTTATAGCCACGGGGTACCGTTTCGCTGTATTGCATATCGGAAGACCGGATCACCAGCATGCCATCGCCTTCCTGTACATCAACCGTATATATGATCCATTTGCCGTCGTTACTTATTTTACGTTCGCCAACAGATTGCCAGCTATCGTATACGGTATGATCAAGCGGCTTTTTATTTTGCGCCTGTAAGTTTGCCGCCAGCAGTATCATAAAAACAAAAAATATCCTTCCCATATTCATTTTAAATTTTCTGAATCCTTTCGCAAGATAAGATTAAACTTCTTTTATTTTTTTCTTCGGTATAGTCTGATGGTTTGCCAAACCACGGTTAAAAGTATGAGGGATGCTCCATAATGAACCCGCCGGAAATACGGCTGCATGCAAAAACAAAAAAGCCTTCTTCATTAAAAAGCTGATTAAATAATATAAAGATGAAAAGACGGCTGCGGTAAAAGTACTATGGTATACGGCTAACCGGCGGGGCTCAGCTTAATGCTTCAGCGCGAATCCCTGATGCGGGTATAAAAGTGTTGCGTACTTTTCTGCGGTAGTTTTTAAACATACTTTGCCACTGTATCTTAAGAACGCCCAGTATGCCTTCCTTTACAATATTCTTATTCATTTTTGAAGTACCGAACTTGCGGTCTACAAAAGTGATGGGGATTTCAATAACTTTAAAGCCAAGTTTCCAGGCGGCAAATTTCATTTCGATCTGGAATGCGTAACCAACGAAATTGATCTGATCAAAGTTAATGGTTTCCAGCACTTCTTTCCTGTAGCAAATAAAACCGGCGGTAGGGTCTTTAACCGGCATCCAGGTAAGTATCCGCGTGTACAGTGCGCCGCCCTTGGAAAGTACATTCCTGTAGCGGCTCCAGTTCACCGTTTCGCCTCCTTTTACATAGCGCGAACCTACTACCACATCTGCATTGCGCGCGCAGGACTGGTATAACCGCTCAAGGTCTTTGGGGTTATGCGAGAAATCGGCGTCCATCTCAAAAATATACCGGTATCCTCTGTCTATCGCCCATTTAAATCCATAAATATAGGCTGTGCCAAGCCCCTGCTTACCCTCCCGCATCCGGAGAAATAACTGGCCGGGATAGCTCTTTTGCATTTCGCTCACCAGGGCTGCAGTACCATCGGGGGAGTTATCATCAACCACTAAAACATGGAAATCCAAATCCATACTTAAAATAGCATGCAGAACGGGCTTCACATTCTCGCTCTCGTTATAAGTAGGTATGATCACCAGTTTTTCCAACAGATATTGTATTTTAGTGTGCTATAAAATTAGCTTATACGTTTGTTTTTACTATTGATTTTACGCTTTCTTTAACAAGGTGCGGTTAAGTATTTCAGTTAGCTTTTGTTTGGTATGCATGGGAAAATCGCCTTTCATCATCCAGTCGTAATATTGCGGTTCAGCTTTAAGCACTTCGGTTACGGCTTTTCCTTTATGTTTACCGAAATTAAAGATTTCTATTCCATTTTCCATAATAAAACGGCGGGCAAAATCCACAATTTGTTCCTGCCCTGTAAATTTGATAACAGATTCTACCGTGGAACCCACCTGGGGATATTTTTGCAGTTGCGATTCCAGTATTTCAAAAGTTGCCGCAGCATCAACTTCCGCGCTATGCGCATTATCAAGATCTTTATCGCAGTAAAACTTATACGCAGCGCTTAATGTACGGGGTTCCATCATGTGGTACAGCTTTTGTACATCCAGCAAATGCCGGCTGGTAACATCAAATTCGAGTCCGGAACGTAAAAATTCCTCTACCAGCAGGGGAAGATCAAAACGATTGGAATTGTACCCAGCCAGATCACAATTGTCTAAAAACTGGCGTATTTCATTGGCAATCTGCTTAAAGGAAGGAGCATCCTTAACCATATCATCCGTAATGCCGTGTATATCGGAAGATGCTTTAGGTATAGGCATCTGCGGGTTAACCAATTTTCTCTTTACCACACGGGCGCCATCCGGCTGGATCTTTACAATAGCTAATTCAACAATACGATCAACGGCAAGGTTTATACCGGTTGTTTCCAGGTCAATAACAGCTAACGGACGGGTTAATTGTAATGGCATATCCTAACAGTAATTGTTTAATGCGGCAAAATAGCTAAAAATATCATACTATCGGCGTTCTGTTAACATAAGTCAAACAAATCTGTACTTCATGGAAAAAAAATGATAAAGTTTGTTTGATAAGTTTAATATTTGTTTATTTGCAGGTCTCATTACGTAACTGCGTATTTCCAAATCCCCCCTGAAGAATAACATTATCTCCTACTCCTACGGGCGCCGTGCTTGTAAATGTTATTGTTTTACCTAAAAAACTTCAAAATGAAAAAAGTTTTCGTTATTGCACTGTTTGCTATTGCGCTGGGGGCCACCTTTACTTCATGCACTTCCTCAAGAAACGGGTGTAAAGCCACACAGGGAATGGTTGGTTACAGATAAGTTTCTTACTGCAAATATCATTATTCAGGGGCAGTCTCAAATGTAATATTGTGCCACTAAGTTACGAACCTGCCTGCCGGCAGGCTTGTGTTTTAGTGGTATCATCTATACCGGCTCTTTTTGAGACAGCCTTTTTTTATTTTACAGCATCCCGGCCTTATAACAGGTACGCTGGCGGCGCCATTACTTTAATGGCTTGCCGATACAAAGCTGCCCATAAAAAAACCCCGGATAGTGAACCGGGGTCTTTTTCATCTTTAAAGAGAAATATTAGTTGTAGTGTAATTTCATATCTACACGGCGGTTCTGAGCACGGCCTGCAGCGGTTTTATTATCTGCAATGGGCTGGTCCTGTCCAAAACCTGTAGATACCAGGCGGGTAGGATCAACGCCTCCTTTGGTAGTAAGATAATCTACTACCGACTGCGCTCTCTGCTCACTTAAAATCTGGTTCTTATCCGGTTTGCCGGTGTTATCTGTATGCCCTTCCACATCTAATTTAAGATTGGGGTCTTCATTGAGAATTTTTGCCACTTCATCCAGCGACTTGAATGATTTTGCCAGCAGTTTGGAGCTGCCTGTAGCAAAAAACACATTCTTTGCTGCCACATCAATACGTTGTTTCACTTCTTCCTTAATTTCGGGGCAACCCTGGTTGCTTGCCGGACCGGCCAGTGCGGGGCACTTATCTTCTTCATCATTTACCCCATCACCATCGGTATCGGGTATAGGACAACCCTGGTATTTGGCTACGCCTGCTTCGTTAGGGCATTTATCTTCTTCATCGTTTATACCATCATTATCGGAGTCCGGAATAGGACAGCCATTATATTTCTCCAATCCTTTTACGTTAGGACATTTATCATCTTTATCGGGAATGCCGTCGCCATCGGTATCAGGACAGCCATTGAACTGGGCCAAACCTGCCACATCGGGGCATGCATCTAATGAATCTACGATACCATCATTATCTGTATCGGCAGGTGGCGGTGGCGGAGGAATAACCTTAGGCTCTTTTTTCTCAAATAAAGAACCTGCCACGCCCAGGCTATAAAACAAATGATTGGCAGTGGTGCCGGTAGTTACTGCAACGCGGTATTGTGCGTTAAAATTAATGAACGCCTGGTCTAATAAATTAACCTGTACGCCTATACCCAGGGGTACATAAGCGCCCCAATAGCTATTCCACTGCGAACCGCCAATACCCGCGGTTAAATACGGCGTAACCCAATACCTGTCGCTCAGCAGCTTGGCATTAATATTGGCATCGAGCTCGGCAAGCAGCTTATCATTGCCGCCCTGTGGTTTATCGGGCACCGGGTAGTCGGTAAAAGTACCGCCTAACCGGGCCATGAAATCAAAATGGTCGGTAAGTCCCTGGAAATAAGACAATGCCAGCCCGGGGCTCATCCGCCCTGTTTTATACCATTGCTTGTCTTTTAGTACCTGGCTCAGCGACGTATTCTTTAAATCCTGCGCAGTTTGAAAATCATGAAACGTAAATGCAAAGCCAAATGCCGGTTTCTTTTTATAGGGGTTTTTGATGGCATTTTCCTGGGCAAAAGCAGTGCTGAGTATGCCTGCTGCCAATAAGCTCAATAACAGTTTTCTCATAAAATGTATTTTGATTAAAAGTTATGCAAAGGTATAAGGTTGATTATTAAGGTTCCAAATTATTACATCGTTTTATTACGGCTTGCCAGCCTGTTGCGGCTTGTTAACGACTTCGACACGTACCCTTGTAAGTCCTTTTTTAATGAATCCCAATTTTTGTGCAGCGGCCTTAGAAAGATCAATCAGCCGCCTGTTTTTAGGATGCATCCGGTCGGTAATCTGAACTATGACGGATTTTTTGTTTGAAAGGTTGCTTACCCTCACCCATGTGCCCAGCGGATAGCGGTTAGCCGCGGCAGTAAGCTTATGCCGGTCATATTTTTTCCCGTTGGCCATCGTTCTCCCCTGGAATTTATCTGCATAAAAACTGGCTGTTCCCTGCTGAACCGCAGGTTTTTTGCCGTTTTTTTTACCCGCAGCCTCCTGTGCGGCTACAGCAGTACAAATACAAAACAGCGAAATAAATAATAACTGAAATAACTTCATTACACCTGTTTTTCCTGATAATACAGGAAGCATATCCTGCAAAACTAAGGCCATAATGCTCTTTTCCGGGCCCCGGTATGCCTTCATTGGGGTATGTAAAATCAATACAGGGGGGCTTTTTGCAGGTTCCCTATTATGTATTGAAATGTAGCGGCTATAACGTAAACAGGTTGTATTTATTGCCAAACCAGGCCTGCCTGGCTATTTTGTCTTCAGCATACACATCATCAAAAAAAACAAGTTGGCCGTTCTGTACCTCGCAGGTTATGTAGCGTATAAAAATGGGTATCTTCTGAGAGAAATTTACGGTACGCTTTTCTTTTCTTTTCATCCAGGCAGCTAAGGTATCGGGCTTGTAACGAAGCGAATCATTCTTTACGAGGTATTTAGATAATTTATCCCACTGCTGCACCCGCACACAGCCGTGGCTGAGCGCCCTGCCTGTTTTGGAAAAAAGCCAGCGGGCATTGGTATCATGCAAATACACGCTGTACTTATTCCTGAAATTGAATTTTATAACACCCAGGGAGTTATCATCCCCTTCCCGCTGCTTCAGCAGGTAGGGGAAGTAATTTTTGTTTAACCTGAACCAGTTCACCGCATGGGGATCTATGATACTGTCATTTTTATCAACTACCATCAGGTTTTGCTTATCTAAGTAACCCACATTCTCTCTTATTTTGGGCAGCATTTCTTTGAAGATAATGCTATAAGGAACCGTCCATTGCGGAAAAATAATAAAATTGGTTAGCGTACTGTTAAGCAATGGCGTTCTGGTTTGCGGCTGACCCACAATTACTTTCGACTCCAGCTTCAGGGTATCGGTATCCCATAAGCGCAACTGGTAAGAAGGGATGTTTACCCACAGGTACCGCTGTGGCATGGTATCGGGCAATTGTTTATACCGGTCTAAATTAATGGCAATGGTTTTAAATTTTTCCTGGTCGTTATTGTTGAGCGACTTTACTACCATTGGCCCGGCTTTGCCATCCACTTTCAGGTTATTTTCTTTTTGATATGCTTTTACGGCTGCGGTTAACGCTGCCGTATCGGCCGGCTGGTCGTTAAACGCTATGTACCCGCCTTCATACAAGCGGGTTTGCAGGTTTTTAATAAAATCCATCGAATCTACCGGGTCTGTAAAAGGGTAAGCCAGGTAGGTATACTTCGTTCTGTTCATAGAATCCAGGAAGCTTTTTAATGCACCCCGTAATTCCACGTATCCCTGGTGGTGGGGTTCAAGCGTTTCAAGCAGGGGCGTGAGCTCCCTGCTGCCGTGTACATTCTTTAGCAGGGCCACATAAAAGGAATCGGTGAGCACGGAATCTTTCCTGAGCGTAACGCTATCTTTTTCCAGCCTTCCCAGCTTCATATCCTTAACGATCTGTACAAAGGCATCTGTGAATAACAGGTCGGCGCGTGCCCACATTGCCGCATCCAGCATTGCCAGAGAATCGGTTTTTAATTTGTGGCGAATGGTATCCAGGTGGCTGAAATGGTAATCTGAAGGAAATAAACCATAGTTTTCGCTTTGCCGGATAAAATCATATAAGGAATCGGCCATGGGTAACCACTGCTGCTGATCACTCCAGGTACGCAGGGAATCGAGCCCGCCGTACCACAACTTTACCACCGGCAACATATTAAATGTTATGCCATCGTTCAGCTTTCCGTTATGCGCTGAAGCAAAAGCCACGGCAATGGCAATATTTTCATTGGTCTTTTTATTCAAATTTTCGGGCTCGCTAACAATTTCTGTTGTTTTCGGGTTACGCGATGCTTCATTACAGGAAAATAATAACAGTACCGGCACCAATATCCGGCATATGCTTTTACAGCATTGTTTTATCATGAGCTGGGTTGAATTGAAATGGGGAAAACGTATCAAACTGATCACAGATTGTATGTAAATTGCAAAATACAAAAGTATTGTTAGTTTGCTTTACATTTATGAGGAAAGATATTTCAAATTTTAACTGCATTGCTTATTTGCCCCGGTAATGGGTGTTATATAAACCCCGCCCGGAACCGGATGCAATTCATTATTTATTTTATGGGAGAAGGCTGGTTAACACAAAAAAACATAGTGATCATTGGCGGAACAAGCGGCATGGGGTTATCGGCTGCCAAAGCTTTTGTTGCCGAGGGCGCCCGGGTGGTGATAGTGGGGAGGAACCGCCAAACCTGCGATACCGCGCAACAGCAGTTGGGTGAAAAAGGGATTGCTCTTTGCGCAGACGCCATTGACCCGTCCACCGCGGAAAACGCTATTCATACCTGTGCACAGCAATTCGGAACATTTCACGGGCTGTATCATGTAGCCGGCGGCAGCGGCCGTAAAATGGGCGACGGTCCGCTGCATGAGCTAACATTAGCAGGATGGAACAAAACATTTGAGCTAAACCTTACTTCGCTTATGCTTTCCAACCAGGCCGCGATCAAATGGCTGCTTCAGCACAAAACAGGCGGGTCTATTCTTAATATGAGTTCCGTACTGGGTATATCCCCCTCTCCTGTTCATTTTGCTACCCATGCATACGCGGCCTGCAAATCGGCGGTAACGGGTTTTACAAAATCATTAGCCGCTTATTATGCAAAAGATAATATCCGTATTAATGTTATAGCGCCTGCCCTGGTAGCAACCCCCATGGCGCAAAGAGCAGCTCAAAATGAAGCTATTCTTTCCTTCATCAAAACAAAGCAACCATTGGATGGGGGAAGAATAGGCCGGCCGGAAGATACAGACGGGCTGGCCTGTTATTTCATGTCGGACTATGCAAGATTCACTACCGGGCAGGTAGTATACGTTGACGGCGGATGGCTGGTAAGCGAAGGACAGGTATAATAATTTAAAAACAATAATGATATGCAGGCAATAGGCATTGACATAGGTGGAACCAATATCAAGGGAGTGCTGGTAAATGAGAACGGTACTATGCTGCATGAAATGCAATGCAAAACCAACGGGAAAGAAGCCAACTGGTGGAAAAAAGCCGTGGCAGATATGCTGCACCAACTCAGGCAGAAAGCCACCGGCGAAAATATTCCCGTAGGGCTGTCTGCACCGGGTTTGGCAAGCCAGAACAATGATTGTATAAAGCTGATGCCGGGGCGACTGGAAGGATTAGAAAATTTTATATGGGCTGATTATCTTCAAACGCCCGCATGGGTGCTCAATGATGCGCATGCCGCTTTAATGGCAGAAGCAAAATTTGGCGCAGGCAAAGGATACGATCATATTGTTTTGCTAACATTAGGCACCGGCGTGGGCGGAGGCATTATGATCAACGGCGTGCTGCACCAGGGTTTATTAAACAGGGCCGGGCACCTGGGTCATGTAATGCTGAATGCAGACAGCGATATATGCGATGTTACCAATATGCCGGCCAGCTTAGAAGACGCTATAGGCGACTGTACTATAGAACGGCGCAGCTTTGGAAAATTTACTTCCACCTACAACCTGGTTCAGGCCTATAGAGCCGGCGATACGGTTGCTACCTATGTGTGGCTGCATGCCGTAAAACGGCTGGCTGTGGCGCTGTGCTCTTTTATCAATATCCTTTCTCCCGGTATTATTATACTGGGTGGCGGCATAGCGCAGGCAGGCGATGATTTATTTAAACCGCTTGAGCACTTTATGGATATCTTTGAATGGCGCCATTCGGGTATACGAACACCTGTTGTACAGGCCGTGTTTGATGAATATTCCGGCGCAGCTGGAGCAGCAGGCTTTGCCTTGCACAAAACTTTACCACATTAATTACTTATCATGAACGTTATACAGGATTACCTGCAACAGTGCCGAAAAATCATTGAAACCATTGAAGCGCAGCAACACGGCATACAACAAGCCGCGCAATGGTTTGCACAAAGCATTGCAGCAGGCAGGATGGTGCATGTATTTGGTTCGGGGCACAGCCGTATTATGGTGGAAGAAATGTGGCCCCGCTACGGATCATTCCCGGGGTTTAATCCTATCGTGGAACTATCGCTTACTTTTCACAACTTAGTAGTGGGCGCTAACGGTCAGCGGCAGGCGATGTTTCTTGAAAACGTGGAGGGACTGGCAGAAAGGATCCAGCGCAATTTTGATATCCGGGAGAGCGACAGCGCACTCATCATTTCCTCCAGCGGATGTAATATAGTGCCCATTGAAATGGCGGAGTTATTCCAGCAAAAAAAAGTGAAGGTAACGGCCATCATTACCCAAAAACACGCGGATGTTTCCACAAGCAAAAGAAAAGACGGGAAAAAATTAGGCAACTTCGCCGATCTTATTTTAGATACCGGTGCTCCCGCGGGAGATGCCATGATACACATACCGGGATTAGAAACGCCGGTTGCGCCGGGCTCTACCACAGGAGGCGTTTTACTGATCAATACCATTAAGGCGGAAACAGCCCGGCTGCTAACCGAAGCAGGGCATCCTCCAAAAGTATTAACAGCATCATGTATTGCAGGCGCCGAAAAAGCAAAGGAACTGTTTGAGAGCGCTTATGATGAACATGCGCACCGACTGGCGGAATTGTATCAAAACGTTGGAAAACAAACACAGTAACAATATGCACACGCCCATACGCACAACGGTTGTTGGCAGCTACCCTTTCCCGGGATGGTTAGAATTTGCTTCGCAACACTTAAATGAATTTGGCCCGGCCGATATAGAAGAGCTGATTGAAGATGCCGTTATTGCCGCTGTTCATGATCAAACAACGGCAGGGCTCGATGTGATCACCGACGGGGAGCAAACCAGGCTTGATTTCAACCTGTCTTTTTACGGCTATATTAAAGGCATATCGCCTGACGAAAGTGAAACCAGGCGGTTTGGCCCGGCTGCGCATGATCAAAGAGGCAGGCACCGGATCACAGAAACACTTTCTGCACCCCACGGGCTGGGCGTTGTAAAAGAATTTCTGCGGTTAAAAAAACTGGCGCCGCAGGGGCCTGTATTAAAAGCCAGTATACCGGGGCCCTATACTTTAAGCGGAAGGCTATTGCCGAACAATGAATACAAAGACCGCTATGCCATAACAGAAGCGCTCCTCCCCTTTATACAAAAAGAGCTGGAAGACCTGGTGGCGGCGGGATGTACCGAAATTACAGTAGACGAACCTTCCATGAGCTGCTACGCGTATAAAGAAGATACCAAAAAATTTGCAGCGATATTTAATAAAACGGTGGAACCCGTAGCGGGTAAATGCAATCTTTCCACGCATTTATGCTTTGGTAACTTTAAGGGACGACCGGTTGGTTACAGGAGCATTAAACCCATGCTGCCCGATTTCCTGGAGCTAAAAGTAAATGAAATACATATTGAGATGGCGAACCGGGAATTTGCGGAAATAGAACTGCTCGCCACTTTTGCCCAACGCATGCATGTTGCCGCAGGGATCATTGATGTGAAGAATTATTATATTGAAACGCCGGAAGATGTAGCCGGAAGAATTAAAAGGTGCCTGCAGTATATTCCCGCGGAAAAGCTGTCGGTTGCGCCCGACTGTGGATTAAGCCAAACGGCAAGATGGGCATCAAGGCAAAAGCTGATCAATATGGTAAAAGGCGCACAAATGGTAAGGGAGATGATCTAAGGATTGAGCTTGCATGGTTACCTTGCGCTTAGCTTTAAATTTGTGGTCATCCGGCTTAACGGATTATAATAATGCAAAGATATTTTATAGAAGTAGCCTATAATGGCGCAGGGTATGCCGGTTTCCAGATACAGGAAAACGCGGTTACCATACAATCGGAGGTACGGCAGGCCATGAACGTTCTGTTTAAGCAGGAGGTATTGCTTACCGGATCATCACGAACCGATGCCGGCGTAAACGCGCTGCAGAATTTTTTTCATTTCAACTTTGACCGGCCCATACCGGAGCGGTATATCTACAATCTCAATGCCATACTTCCGCCTGCTATTGTAATCAGGCGGATCATTCCCGTACATGCCCATGCCCATTGCCGGTTTGATGCCATAAGCCGGGAATACAGCTACCATGTATACAAAAACAAAAATCCATTTTTGTATAACCGGGCTTATTACTTTCCCTATACGGTAGATTTTGATTTACTGCAGCAGGCGGCATCCGCCATTATGGAGTATACCGACTTTACAAGCTTTTCCAAACGCAACACACAGGTGAAAAATTTTGTCTGCCGTATCACAGAAAGCCGGTGGAGCAGGGAAGCAGATCATATGATTTACCACGTAAAAGCCAACCGCTTTTTAAGGGGTATGGTAAGGGGCTTGGTGGGTACCATGTTACAGGCAGGGAGAGGAAAGATCAGCATTGAAAATTTTCATACCATCATTGCAGGAAAGGATTGCACCAAAGTTAATTTTGCGGTACCCGGTCACGGATTGTTTTTAGTGAAGGTAAATTACCCTTCCCTTTATTTTATGCAGTCATCTTAATTAAAGATACGTGTTGCTCACGGATAATATTGCTCCAGCCAGGCAATCATCCCGGCAAATACATCGGCAGCTACGGGCGGGCGCAGTTCATGCTTTTCGCCTGGATATAACTTTATTTGTGACGGAATACCCAGGTCCTGTAATTTTTTATATAATTTTTCCGATTGATTAACCTGTACCAGTTCATCGGCAGTACCGTGAAATATAATAGTGGGAACGCCGGTTGCACCGGTAAGCCGAAAATAAGGGCTGGCCTCTTTTACTATCTTTGCGGCAGTATCCGGGGTTCCCAGGAAATTAACAATAATGGCATTGCTTTCTGAACCGGGCTGGCGAACGGTTTCATCACTTAAATCTGTAGGCCCAAAAATATCCACTACTGTTTTTACCTGCTTCAGGCTATCATAGCCGTAAGCGTACAACATGGCAAGATGGGCGCCTGCACTGGCGCCTATCAGGGCAAAACTATTGCCATCATATTTATACTCCGCTGCATTTGCAGCAATGAAAGCCAGCGCTTTCTTTACATCTTCTACTGGGGCGGGAAAAGTATTTTTTCCATCCTTTACCAGGCGGTAGTTTAAAGATGCCAGCGCGTATTTGCGTTTCCCTACCAGCTCTTCTATCAACGCTTTCGGAAATTCTTTTTTATCGCCCTGTACCCAGCTTCCTCCATGAATATACACGATCACTTTGGTATTGCTGTTGCGGTTATCCGGTAAATATGCGTCAAGCATATTATCATTGCCGGCAGCATCAGCATATTGTACATCTAATATCTCCGTATACAGCTGGTGCCTGATAACAGCCCCATGCTTTGCGCTGTTAAGGGTTGTCGAAACACTTTTTTCGTTGCGGTAGGAAGTGAAAAAAGCAGATGCGAAAATAATAAGCGCACAGAGGTACTGAGCTATCTGCATGGCAAAATTTTTATCTTCTTAAACAGGGGTTATAGCACACACAATCTAAAGAAAACATTACGAATTATGCCGGGGGTTACCCTCTTTTTATCCACAACAGGGTAATCGTTCCTGCATCCTTAGTCAATCATTTTTAAATATTTTCCCATCCAGTAAGGCAGCAGCCAGAATACCGGCTCCCTTTCCATATCGGGATAGCCGTTTATGGCCGACCAGGGATTCTTATCCCATCGCACTGCGGTGCGGATGCCGGCGGGCGGTAATGCATCTACCTGCAGGTCGTCCAGCACCGGCTCGTGTACCATTTTTACATCTTCTCTTTTACTATGGTCAAACCTCCAGTTTACCAGGTCGAGCGGGGTATCTGTAAGGAATGCAACAGACGGGCTTAGCTCCACTTTTTTATTCCTGGCATAGCAATACAGGAAATTGATCAGGGGGCTTTTATCGTTCTTTCTTTTTTCCATCCAGTTGTCCAAATGCTTTTCATAAAAAGCCAGCAGCTCAGTATCTTTTTCACAGCCGGTGAGAACAGGATACAGGTAGGACTGAAGAATAACATCGAAATAAATAAAGAAGGCAGGATTTTGTTCAGGAACCTTTGCCATATTTTCGAGGTAATTTTCCTCCCTGATCAGCCGCAGGTAATGTTCCTGGTATTTGGCGTTTCCCGTCATGTGATAAGCCAGCTTTAAAAAGGTTAACAGCTCCATTGAATTCTGATACCGGTCGGGCAGCCACTCCGGGTCGCGGTTGAGCTGGTCGGGGCTCCATACCGACCAACGGGTATGCGTACCGTCTGTATCCACCATATTAAAATTATGGCTGATCAGGTGATCAACCAGCCGGGCAACATGTTCAGCAACTATCTTTTTTTCCTGATCATCTGCCACCAGTTCATAGTAAAAATAATAGCTCATCATGTGCCCGCACCATTCATCGCTGCTCGTGTCGCCTTTCCACAACCATTTTCCATCCTTCGATTTCCGCCAGCGGTTTTCCACCGGCTTAAACCGGGGTTCCTTCACTAATTCTTCAGCCAGTTCCCTTTCGGTATATTTTCTGTTAGGATCATGTACGTTATTGCCCCAGCCGGCAGGTACAATTGTTCTTGCAAAAAACCCATCGGTGCCCGTTATGGTTTGCAACAGTTTTAAAAATGCAAAAGCTTTTTTCGCTTTCTCTTTCGCGTCTTTACTTTGGGTTGCCGCATAGCGAAAGCATTCCATAGCCAGGTAGCTGGCAGTAAATTCTCCATCATTATCATCATCTTCGGGCTGCCAGTTGCTCACATCTTCGGGGTCATTTAAACGGGCCGGGCCTGCTATCCACGGTTCACGTATATGGCGCTTCATCATGATGTCGTAAAAGAAATCCTGCTTTTGCGCTAAAGTCATTTTTTTTCTTTTGATAGCGCTTACGCCTTTAGCGGTGGCAATCCATGCATTGCCTTCCTGATCAAAAGCGATATCCGTTACTTTATCGTTTAATAACCAGCGCCGGCCAAAACGCAGGGTATGTGAGCCATCGGGCGCATATCGCACAATACCCACATCGGTGCCTGCCCACATTACGCCACCGGGAGAACGTTCCACGCAATTAACGTAAATGGAAGGCACGCCATCGGCCGGCTGAAGCGTTTGTACTTTACTGCTGTTTTGAAGGATGCTTACTCCGCCCAGTCCGCCTACCCATAACCGTTGCTTACTGTCGAATGCAAGCCCCTTTGCATAAGCGCTGATGAGCGTGCCGGTATCTGTAAAATGCCGGAGCCTGCTATTTGTTATGTGGTACAAGCCCACGTCGCTGGCTACCCATACGCCATTACCACCGTCGGCAACAGCATCCCGTATAGAACGCGCAATAGCATAATCCTTTTTATTGAACCGGTTTTGACTGTACGTCCACACCCCTTTCGGACCAAAAGCATACAACTCTTCTCCTGCAGCGCATAGTGCGGAAACAGGGCCTGTTGTGCCAGGTATTTTAACAAGGGCATTGTTTTGGAAAACATAAACGCCGTTCCATGTTCCCATCCACACCTTGTTTGCCTTACCGGTAATTACGGTATAAGCCGGGCCTTTATCATTACCGCTGATCATATCCGTCCATTCCGCGGCATCCTGCTTTTTCCTGTAGATGCCCGCTGCTGCGGCCACCCAAACATTGGAGGCATCGTCAACAGCAATGCTCCTTATTTCATTTTCATCTGCACCTTTGCCTACGCGGTATGCCTCGTGATATTCCTGCCAGAAGGCCGTGTCTTTCATACTGGCAGGCGTATACGAAAGCTGCGCGAAGCTGTATTGGGTAAGCACTGAACAAAGCAGGTAATAAAAAATGCGTATTTTATTTTCCATAAAAATCATTGCGGTGCGGTAAAAATAGAATATTTCTTTTCAAACTGCTGGTTGCAGTTTTGGGGGTGGGCTTCCCGGGTGCTTTGTATTCCCGCGATGACACTCTTACTTAATCCCACCCATTTTTCCAAGTTTTTGTTTTCAGTTGCAGCCTTTAGTTTCGCATTTATATGACAGCATTTGCAGCACTCATAGCAACAAAACTGAATATCCGCGTACAGCAGGCGGAAACCGTACTGGCATTGCTTGCCGAAGGCGCCACCATTCCTTTTATAGCCCGCTACCGGAAAGACAAAACCGGAGCCTTAGATGAAGTAGTGATACAGCAGATAGAAGATGAAGCCAAAACCCTGAAAGCTTTTACCGAAAGAAAAACGGCTATAGAGAAATCCATTACTGAGCAGGAAAAGATGACGGAGGAATTGCAGCAAAAATTAGACCATACAACTACCCTTGCCCAGCTTGAAGATATTTACCTGCCCTATAAGCCCAAACGCAGAACGAAAGCGCAGGTAGCTAAGGAAAACGGGCTGGAACCGCTGGCTTTGCTGATCCTTGAACAAAAGGATAATAACCTCCGGGCGGAAGCAGAAAAATATTTCAATGAAAAAATTAAAACGGCAGATGAGGCCCTGCAGGGCGCAAGGGATATTATTGCCGAACAGGTAAATGAAGACGTGCAGCTTCGCGCCAAAATGCGAAAGCTGTTTGAAGACAAAGCTACCCTGCAGAGTAAGGTAGTGAGCGATAAAGAAACAGAAGGCATAAAGTTTAAGGATTATTTTGAGTACAGCGAACCGGTAATGAAAGTTCCCTCGCACCGGGCGCTGGCTGTGCTGCGGGGTTTTGTGGAAGGCATATTGCGTATTACCATTGCACCGGAAGAAGAGCAGGCGGTTGAGCAAATGGAAGCATTGTATGCCAAAGGTATAAGCGAAAGCAGCGCCCAGGTAAGAAAAGCCGTGAAGGATGCTTACCGGAGGCTGCTGCAACCCGCCTTAGAAACGGAATTCAGAACCATGCTGAAGCAGCGGGCCGACGAAGAAGCCATTAATGTATTTGCGGAAAACCTGAAGCAATTATTACTAAGTGCTCCGCTGGGCGGGAAAAGCGTGCTGGCCATTGACCCCGGTTACCGCACCGGCTGTAAAGTGGTATGCTTAGATGAAAAGGGGACCTTGAAAAAAAACGACCTGATCTATATACACGAGCCGGGCAGGCTGAACAGTTCGGAGCATACGATCAGGCAACTGGTGGAAACCTTTGCCATTGAAGCTATTGCCATTGGCGATGGCACAGGCGGAAGGGAAACAGAGCAATTCATTAAAAAGCTCAGTCTTGGATTACCGGTGTTTCTGGTAAATGAAGACGGCGCTTCTATCTATTCCGCTTCTGAAATTGCAAGGGAAGAATTTCCCGACCATGATATTACGGTACGCGGCGCCGTTAGTATAGGCCGCCGCCTGATGGACCCGCTGGCCGAGCTGGTAAAAATTGATCCGAAGAGTATCGGTGTGGGGCAATACCAGCACGATGTAAACCCGTTCAGGCTAAAGGAAAAGTTAGACCAGACCGTGGTGAGTTGCGTGAACCAGGTGGGTGTAAACCTCAACACGGCAAGCAAACATTTACTGGCCTATGTAAGCGGCATTGGCAGTACCCTTGCCGATAATATTATTAAATACAGAAATGAAACCGGCGGATTTACCAACCGCAGCCAGTTGCTTAAAGTGCCGCGCCTGGGGGGAAAAGCATACGAACAATGCGCCGGTTTTTTGCGCATCAATAACGGCGATAATCCTTTAGACGGGAGTGCCGTGCATCCCGAAGCCTATGCCATAGTAAAACAAATGGCTGCTGATAATAAGGCAGATATAAAAACTTTAATCGGGAATGAAACGCTGGTTAAAGCCATCAACCCCAAACAATACGTAAGCGAACAATTCGGAGCGCATACGATAGAGGATATTTTAAAAGAATTACAAAAACCCGGACGGGATCCGCGCAGCGAAGTACAACAGTTTGAATTTGCGGCTATTTACAGCATTGAAGAAGTGCAGGTGGGCATGGTATTGCCGGGTATTGTTACCAATCTTACCCGCTTTGGCGCTTTTATTGACATTGGCGTAAAGCAGGACGGGTTGGTGCATGTGTCGGAAATAGCGCATAAATATATACAGGACCCCGGCGAAGTATTAAAGCTCAACGATAAGGTAACGGTAAAAGTGCTGGAGGTTGACCAGGTGCGCAAACGCATCGCCCTTTCCATTAAACAAACGCAGGAAGCGCCCCAGCGACAGGAATTCCGCAAAGGCGCCCGGTCGTTTGAAAGAAAAGAAAAGCAGCCCGATCTGTCTGCCGCTTCACTCACCGATGCCCTGAGTGCGTTGAAGAAAAAGTTTGGGAAATAACAGGATGGTTCGTTTATTCACCATGATAGGAAAAATCCGAATTAAGAATTTCGAAATCCGAAGGGAAGCACCAGGAGCCAAAAAGCAAGAACCAAATAAAATTCAAATAATAAATTCAAAGCGAAATGCAATTTCAGCGCTCAAATAATT
>CAYVEI010000045.1:0-26958 GCA_964450515.1 uncultured Terrimonas sp.
GTACCAGTTTAGGGTGAATGTCTAATTCAAGCAGGGGCATGAACCAGCGGTATAATGCCAAAGCGGCTTCATATTTCCCTTCCTTTACCAGCCGGTATAAGGCAACGGTTTCTTCCGGGAAAGCACATACCAGCCCTGCCACCAGCCCATCGGCGCCCAATGCAAGCGCTTCAAAGCTAAGGGTATCCACACCACAAAGTATTTTAAACCGTTTACCAAAGCGGTTGATCATTCGCGTTACATTGGTTATATCGCGGGTAGATTCCTTAACCGCTTCTATATTTTTTACAGCCTCCAGCTCTTCAAACATCTCCAGCGTGATCTCAATTTTATAATCATTGGGGTTATTGTAGAGCATAATGGGCAAACCGGTAGAGCCGGCAACCGCTTTAAAATAGGTAACAGTTTCGTGGTGATCGCTTTTGTAGCGCATAGGAGGCAGGAGCATCAGCCCGCTGGCGCCCCATGCTTCGGCTAATGCCGCCTGCCGTACAGCTTCGCGGGTAGCGCCCTCCGCTATATTTAACACAACAGGCACACGATGCTGAATTTTTTCAACAGCAAATTTTACAAGTCGTTCTTTTTCTTCTACCGTTAATACGCTGGCTTCACCCAGCGTACCGCCCAGTATAATGCCGCTAACACCGGCTTTCAACTGCGCGCTGAGGTTCTTTTCAAAAAGGAGCAGATCTAATGCATCTTCAGCCGTAAATTTTGTAGTAAGCGCAGGATATACGCCAGTCCATTGAATTGCCATGGGTTAAAAATTTAATGCGTTAAGCGGTAAGTTAATAAAAAGGCTAATACCACAAATGCCGGGAACATTTTTTTATGCTAATGCGCTGTCAAATGCGATAGTATGATGCCTGTTGCCACCGCCGCGTTTAAAGATTCTGCCCGCCCGGCCCGGGGTATGGTTACCTGCTCTTTGCAGAAGCCTAACAGCTCAGGATGAACACCTTTCGACTCATTGCCCATCAAAATGGCGCCATGCATTAGCGGGGAGCAGTGATATATTGATTTTCCATGTAATGTTGCCGCATAAATATCAACTCCGGCGTTTGTTTTGCACCAGCCTGCAAGATCCGTATATATTACATTTACCCTCAGTATGCTGCCCATGGTAGATTGGATAACTTTAGGGTTATACAGGTCGGCACATCCGGTACTGCATAACAGGGCGCCAATGCCAAACCAGTCGGCTATCCGCACTATCGTGCCAAAATTACCGGGATCCTGAATACCATCCAGCATTAAAAAAATACCTGCAGGAACAGCAGCATCCTGCCCGGCTTTCTTTTTTTGCACAATAGCAAGCACCTGGTTGGGGGTGCTGCGCGAAGATATTTTTTCCAGACCGGCAGGGTCTATGCCAAAAATAACGGAGGAGCTCACCCGGCTTAACAATATACTGTTATCACTAAGCCAATTTTTAACAGCATATAGCGCAAGTATATCATCCGGCGCCTGTAACAGAAATTCTTCCGTAATTTTAGGGCCTTCAATTACAAAACATCCCTCTTCATCCCTTAATTTTTTATGGTATAAACTTTGAATATATTTGACCCTTGATTTGCTAAGCATCCTTATTTTTATTTATGCCTGATTCACCAACAAAAATACATTCTTCTTTCTTCAATCATTTCTATTTCATCATAATCATAGTAGAACTGGCATCATCATGCACGGTAGTAAAAAAATACCAGCCGTATAGTCCCTTTGTTTTTGAGAACGAAATAAGCATTAACGGCAAAATAAGCCCGGCAGAAAAAAATGAACTGGAAAATAAACTGGAACTTCAGATCGAGGATAGTGTAAAGCCCGTTTTTAAAAGCGTTTTATTCGTAAGGCATGTACTTACCAACCCGGCGGTGTTCGACAGCAATTATGTTAAGCGGTCTGTTGAAAATATGAATAACCTGCTGCATAATAACGGCTATTACCAGAGTGAGGTATACGCCGAATGGAATAAGGTGGATACAGTTATCCGTAATGAAAAACCCGATCAGTACCGGCTAAAAGTGCATTATCATGTTAATGCCGGAAATTTGTTTCGCATAGATTCCATAAGCTACCATTTTACCGATACAACCCTGCAAAGGCTGGTCAGGGAAAACAATGACAAATCGCTCTTAAAAAAATCGAATCCTTTCAGCAAACAGAAAATTGATGAAGAGCTGAACCGGCTGATAGATGTATTCCGTAATAATGGCTATTACCGGATCAACCGGGAAATGCTCAAAGCGCAGTTAGATACCGTGAACGTATCGCTGATAGACGCGTCTGCAGATCCGTTTGAACAAATACGGCTCCAGGTGGAAGCGCAGCAGAAACGTCAAAATCCCACAATAGATATTGCCATACTGGAAATACCCTTAAAAGACAGTTCCATTACACAGTTATATAAAGTGGGCAATGTGGTGATATTCCCCGATGAGCCGGCAGAATTAATGACAGGCACACGGCGGGGTCTTGAGCGAACCGGGTATGGCGGTTACAGCATTTACAGCCGTTACAACCTTTTTAAGCCCTCTTTCTTAGTAAAAAGAATTGCGCTGAAGCCCGGCGATTTGTTCCGAGCATCCAATTACAATAAAACATTGCTCAACTTTAACCGTATTGAGGCCTGGCAAAATGTAACCATTAATGCGCGGCCTGTGGATTCTATTGAACCGGTAGTAGATTTTTTTATACGCATGGTTCCCGCCAAAAAATATTTTTTCAGCGCCGACTTTGAAGGGTCAAGCATACTTTCCGCACAAAACCAATTGTACAATGCAGGTAATAAAGGACTGGCGATTAATTTTCAGCTAAAGAACAGGAATGTTGCCCGCCAGGCGCTGCAACTGGAGAATGTATTGCGAACAGGTATCGAGTTTACGGATTTCAGAAAGATACTTTCTACAGAATTGGGGTTAAGCAACCGGCTTATTTTTCCGCGCTTACTCACACCATTTAAGCTAAAGAACCAGGAAGATTTTTTGAACGCGAGAACTTATGTGAACTTAGACGGGTCGTATATAGACCGGTATAAATATTACAAGATCAACACCATAAATGCCTACCTGGGGTACGAATTTCAGAAAAGAGCCAATATTAACTGGCAGATCAGGTTTCCGAATGTGGAGTTTACCCGTATTTATAATATTGACCTTGGTTTTGAAGAGCTGATACGGGATTATCCGCTGCTCTCGTATTCTTATAACAACGGGCTTATTATAGGAATTAACGGAACCTACACCCGCAGGTTCAATGCTTCCAATCCGCGGGTATTTAATTATTTGAGATTGTATGGTGAAGAGTCGGGACTACTGATAGGTGAGCTGTTTAAAAAGCAAACAGCAAACAGGGAACCGCTTGGACAATTGTACCGATTTATAAAAGTAAGTGCCGATTTCAGGCATTATGTTACGCATACCAAATCAATGTGGGCATACAGGGTATTTGCCGGGTATGGGCTTGGCTTTAAAACGGAAAACCGGCAGGGAGATATTTCCCTCCCTTTTTTCAGACAGTTTTTTGCCGGTGGTCCCAACAGCATGCGGGGATGGCAATTGCGTAAGCTGGGCCCCGGTTCCAGTATTTTTTATGATACGCTCAGGGTTCGTACCATTACAACCAATCCGCCGGGTGTGGTGGAAAAAAAGTTTGACGACAGGTATGCCGATATACAGTTAGAAGGAAATATTGAATACCGGTTTGATATTTTTCCCGTATATGGCTACTGGCTGCGTGGAGCGCTGTTTACCGATATCGGCAATGTTTGGGTAAGAAAGTCTTCCAGCCCTGAATTTAAGTATGCCGAATTTGATATCGGCCGGTTGTATAAAGATATTGCAGTGGCCGGCGGAGCGGGGCTAAGATTAGATTTTAAGTTCTTTTTATTGCGGTTCGACTTTGGCTGGCGGTTAAAGGATCCTTTGTATGCATCGGATGAATTTATAAAACCACAAAACGACGGCTGGTTCATTCCTTCTAATATGAAAAGCCCTGTGCTTCAGTTTGGCATTGGATATCCTTTTTAAATGTATATCAGGGCTATTGATGGCGCTGCTGCTTCAGCGCTTCCGCCATTTGCTGAAACGCTTCCATGCTCATAGCGTCTTCCACCCTGAACTCTCCTATCCTGGTACGGCATAAGCTGCTCAGGTAAGCACCGCAGCCCAGGGCATGGCCATAGTCGTGCGCCAAACTGCGGATATACGTTCCCGTAGAGCATACTACCTTAAAATATACTTTGGGTAGTTCAATACCGGTAATGGTAAACGTTTTTATGAACAATGTTCTGGGTTCCAGTTTCACCGCTATGCCTTTGCGGGCCATTTCGTATACGGGCCTGCCGTCCTGCTTTATGGCCGAATGCGCGGGGGGTATCTGCTGAATTTGCCCGGTAAATTGTTCCGTTAATGCATGCAATTGGTTTTCGGTAATATAACTGTAATCTTTAAAGTTTTCCGGCTCGCTTTCCAGATCGTAAGTAGGCGTTGTTGCCCCAAGGGTGAAACTGCCGGTATATTCTTTTTCCCTGGCCATGTACTCATTTATCTTTTTAGTGAATTTTCCCGTACACACGATCAGTAATCCTGTGGCTAAAGGATCAAGGGTTCCGGCATGACCCACTTTTTTAATTTTTATGGTGGAACGTATTTTCCTCACAACATCAAAGGATGTCCAGTGTAATGGCTTATTGATCAGCAATACTTTTCCTTCGGCAAAAGGATTATGTTGTTCAGACTGCATGTGGCTTGAAAGTTTAAGCAAAGATATGGGCAGGGGATATGAAAATGTGGAAATGTGAGAAGTGTGGAAATGTGGAGACAGGCAAGTGGTTTGGATTTTGGCCGTTTTTCGTTTTTCTGGTTTTAAAATTCGGGCTTTGTATTTTATTTGGTGCTTGTTATTTGCTTTTTGGTTCTTTTTGTATTTCTTCGAATTTCGGGTGCCGGCCGCAAAACGGTCGGTACGCGCCAGCGTCAGACCGTTTTGCGTAGATAAACTACAGAATAGCAATAATGGTATTTTGTATGTGCAATTTTCGGTCTGACCCTCCTGCATCGGGTGCCGGCCGAAAAAAGCTTTATCGGATGCTCCTATAGCTAAAATAATTTGTATATTCAATATCAATGAATATCGAAGCTAACCACCTATACCATATTTACAATCAGGGTAACAATCGGGAAAAGATATTTTACACTGAAAAGGATTATGCTTTATTCATGAATTATTTCAGAAAAAGTGTATATCTTTTTTGCAAAACACTTGCATGGTGTTTAATGCCGAATCATTTTCATTTTCTTATCTATGCTACTGAACAATCTGCAAGATCAATAAAACTCGGAAATATTTCATCTACTCAATTGTCGAATGCGTTTCGCGTGTTACAAAGTTCATATGCACAACATATAAATTACCGGGAAAATAGGAAGGGTTCTTTATTCAGACAAAAAGCAAAAGGAAAATGTATAGATGAAGGTAGCAGGCAATACGCATTGATTGCGTTTCATTATATTCATCAAAACCCACTTAAGGCAGGACTGGTTAAGAGTTTGGAAGAATGGCCATATTCTTCCTACATTGACTATGTTGGTTGGAAAGACGGGAGTTTATGTGAAAAAGAACTGGCAGAACAATTAATTGGTTTTGAAAAGGAAAGGATTAAAGAAGATACTTTTCAAATGATAGATGAAGCGATAATACAAAAAGTGGTTTATTGAAATTACCATGTGCATCTCTGGTTTTTAGTTTTAAAGAATGTGGCAATAGGCGTTTGCGGTACTGACCCTCCTGCGTCGGGTGCCGACCGCTATAGTGCCTGCCTTGCTTTCAATTCAATATACTTGTTAATGGTATTTACGCTTACCTGCCGGGGCGTGGTTAGCAACGAAAGTATGCCATGCTGCTGCAGTTCTTTTACGATCAGCCTTTTTTCGAGTGCAAACTTACCCGCAATGGTTTTGATATAAATAGCTTCAAGGTTTTCGGCCGGCTTTTCCCTGAGCGCTTTCAGTTCCGTATTTTCAAAAAACACCACCAGCAGCAAATGATGTTTAGCTATCTTTCGCAGGTAGGGCAACTGGCGCTGAAAACCGGGAACAGATTCAAAATTGGTAAAGAGGATCAGCAATGCCCTGCTTTTTATTTTACCGCGAATATGGGCATACAGCGCTTCAAAATCGGTTTCTGAAAAATGGGTTTGCTGGCGGTATAAGTTCTCCAGGATCATTTCCATTTGTATGCCTTTACGATCGGCCCCCAGAAAGGTTTCCGGTTGGCTGGCAAAGGTAATCAGCCCGGCTTTGTCGTGCTTCAGCAATGCTACATTGGTTAGCACCAGCGAAGCATTAATGGCATAGTCTAAAAGTGTCATGCCTTCAAAAGGCATTTTCATATTACGACCCTTGTCTATGAGGCAATAAATATGCTGGCTTTTTTCGTCGGTAAAGGTGTTTACCATCAGCTCTCCCTTACGCGCAGTAGCTTTCCAGTTCACGTTCCTGTTATCATCGCCGGATACATACTCCTTAATTTGTTCAAATTCCATACTGCTGCCCGATTTCCGCAGGCGACGGATGCCCGTTTCATTCAGGCGGTTGCTTACCGCCATCAACTGGTAACGTTTCAATTGCTGGAAAGAAGGGTAGGCGGGGATCACCTGCTCCTGTTCAAAAATGAACCGGCGCTGTACCATAGCCAGCGGACTGGTTACAAAAGCATTGATATTGCCAAAAGCATATTCGCCTCTTTGCATAGGACGCAAGGAATAGGTGAGATAGCGCTCCTGCCCGCCTTTCAGTATCATTTTTCGCTTCCAGTTCCTTTGCTGGAACTGGAAAGGAAGCTCATCAATAAGCACAATCTTTACGGTAAACGTATAATGATTTTCAATGTGCAGCTCAATCCGGTTGTCGTCGCCGTTACTGAAACGCCCTGTAGTGATCCGCCTGCCGCTTAACGCTGCCGGCTTTGCATACAGTACAACAGCATCTGCCAGCACAAGAATAGTTAGTGAAGCCAGGAATAACCGGGCTGCACTGAGCAGTACCGGGATAAAAAAAGAAAGGATAAACAGCAGCACAACAGCGGCCAGCAACAAATATACGTTGCGGGTAAGCATAAAGGAACGGTATAAAGCCACCAGTTTTTTCAATATTTACCGCGGTATTTCCAGTGTTTGAATAATTTCTTTTATTACATCATCCTCCGTTGCACCCTCCATCTCTTTTTCGGGCGTTAAAATAATGCGGTGCCGCAATACCGGCACAGCCATTTCTAAGATGTCTTCCGGTGTTACAAAGTCGCGGCCCTGCATAGCCGCCGTGGCTTTGGCCGACATCATTATGGCTAATGAAGCCCTGGGGGAGGCGCCGAGGTAAATAGATTTATGCGAACGCGTAGCGGTAACCACCCGGGCAATGAACTGCAATAGCTTTTCCTCAATCAATACTAATCGTACTAATCGCCTGAGCTCACTGATCTGCGATGCTGATAGTACGGCATGCAACTGTGCCGCTATTTCTTCTCCGGGTGTTTGATGAAACCGGTTCAATATGGCAATCTCTTCTTCTTCGGTAGGGTAGGGAACGGTTATTTTAAAAAGAAAACGATCCAGTTGCGCTTCAGGCAAACGGTAGGTGCCTTCCTGCTCTACGGGGTTTTGCGTGGCCAGTACCATAAAAGGCTTTTCCATAGGATGCGAATATCCGTCTACCGTTACCTGCTTTTCTTCCATCACTTCAAATAAAGCAGACTGTGTTTTTGCCGGCGCCCGGTTAATTTCATCCACCAGCACAATATTACCGAAAACCGGACCGCGCTTAAACTGGAACCCGCCTTCCTTCGGGTTAAAGATGGAAGTGCCCAATACGTCGGACGGCATAAGATCTGGAGTAAATTGTATGCGCGAAAAATGCAGTGCAATACATTTGGCCACCAGCCTGGCGGTTAAGGTTTTTGCCACACCGGGAACACCTTCTATCAGCACATGCCCGTCGGCAAGCAGCGCCGCCATAATCAATTTCACCATTTCCTGCTGTCCAACAATTACCTTACCGATCTCGCTGCGCATTTGCGCAACGGCTTCATGCAGTTGCGAAAGGTCGGTGCGTAGCTCAAATACGTTTTCTTCCATGCTATATAGTTTTATAAAAGCGATCTAATACATTATAAAATTCGGTCACCTGCCGGTCGTGAACAGCAGGTGCTTCCTGTATAAAGCGAATATAGTTTGTTATAGACTGAATGATTTCTTCACTGCATCCCGATTTTTGCGAAAGCCGGGAAATAAAACTGGCATCCATATTGCCTGCAGCCATATTAAAATGGCGGTGAACATATTCCGTAAACTGAACACTCATTTTCTGGCACAGGTTCTTATTGTCTCTTTTCTGAAAATATAAGCGGCCAATGGTTTTTACAAAGTCTAACGAATCGTTTCCGGGTGCGGCAACAACAGGTATCCTACGCTGGTTTCTTTTCATGCCCAGCAATACATAGATCACTAATCCTGCCAGCGCAGTAAGCAGGGCCACGCGAAAAGCCGGCTGTTCCATCAATACACGAAAAGGGGAGGGGGTGTTTTGCCTGTTGCCCGGAGGCTTGTGAAGGTAGTACTCATCCCATATAACGGTTGAAGCCCGGGCATCCATAGCAGAGAGCAATTGGCTGTAGTAGCCCATATTTTCTTTATGAAGCAAAAAATAATTACTGAATGCAAGCGGCGCGGTATGAATAAAAAAATTGCCTTCTCCTGCCCGTAAGCGAATATAAGAAGGCTTGCCTTTGGCCGACGTGCCCAGCACATACGACATGGAAGAGTCTAAAATATTGAACCATGAATTGAATTTCCTGCCGGGATATGCATACCGGTTATATGTTTTAGAAAAGGGAGGGTGCATGAGTTCCAGCTCGAGGGTATCTAATTCAGAAAAATTTTCAAATACAGGGAAACCGGCATCGGCATAACTTAAAGCCAAATGAAAAAAGCGCTGCGCATTATTGCTCAGATCGTAAGCTGAAATGAGCACATCATTACCCCTGCCTGCAAAATGGAACAATTCGGTGAGCTCATCATCGCCGGCATTAAAATCTTTACAAACAATGATCATAGCCTGCCGGCCGGTATCGTAATTCAATACCGTTTCATCCCAATAGCCCGGTTCTTTTTTGTTGATGGTTATTTTCGCCTGTGGAAATAAATGAGGAAGATTCTGGTAGGCTACATAAGTTCCATAAGGAATCTTATCTTTTTTATTGAGGGTAACCCGGTGATCAAAGTTGTTCCTGTTTCCCCCTGTGAGCAGGGCTAACAGCAGCAAAAGCAATAAACCGCCTAACAGGTATGGTAACGCTTTTTTCAAATGGATATCCCCGCTTTTTGACAGAGTGAAGAAAAATCGCGCTGAATACTTTCATACTGTTCCCTGCTTACGGGCATTTCGCCATACCATGCATATTCGTAGCTGCGGGTAACATAGAAAAAATCTTTATAAAAGGGTTTTGTATATAACCCCGCCAGGTATTTGCTGTTGGTGGCGCCGGTGGTATAGTGGATCAAACCGTTTTGTGAGAATAGCTTTAATAAATGAAGATAGGAAAAGCGTATGGCCAGGCGGTAATTACCTTCTGCCGCAGCCTTAGCAACAGCTTCCTGCAGGTTAGCCGTAAAAATACTATCCGCATCGCCTGCTTTTAGCTGCGGGGATAATGCAACAGCTTTGCGCGAGCCAAATATGTTCATTTTATTTTGTACAAGAAACCATATAACAGCCGTTGAAAACAGGATGATCATAAGCAGCCACATTAACTGCCTGAAAACCGGTGAACGAAGCATGATAAAAACAAAATCCCAAAAGTTATTCCACAACGAATTGCCCTCCTTTTTTTTCTTTTGGACCTGTACGCCGGTATTGGCATACCAGAAAGGCTTACCGGCTTTCTGCGCCTGCGTAACAGAATCGGGAACAAACCTGTTTTGTATGGCAGATGAGTCATATAATGAAGTAGGATCTTCTTTGCCGGTAAAAAACAAGGTATTCTCCTGCTCCGTGCTGTAATCATTATCCGGCAGGTAGGGGCTCAGGCTGTCTAACACGGCTTCTATACTGTCATCCGCTGCCGGCGCCATATTGCCGGTTTGTTCCTGGCAGAAGCAGGTAACAGGAACAGTAAAAACAGCACCGGTAAATAGCAGGAATATATAAATGAAGCGCCGGATCACATCATATCGTTTTGCGGTTAGCCCATAAACGCTTTTGCAATTGTACAGGATAAATAATATAATACCAGGTAATGTATGCGGCAGACGAGAGTAAGATGGATCCGCTTAGCCACCAGGGCATCGTATAATACCGGGTAATGAACCCTTCAAAAAAGGCGGCCACTATAAAAACCGGGATAAGGCTCGCCAGTATAATAACGCCGTCTTTTGCTCCGCGCATAAACGCGTCTGATCTTTTGCCCGTTCCGGGAAACAGCCAGCCCTTGCCTAATATAATGCCGGCGGCACCCGCAATTACGATAGCCGATATTTCGAGCGTACCATGAATAAAAACAGTGAGCACAGATTGCATGCCCAGGCCTTTGGCAAAGAACAGTTGTTCAAATGCGCCCAGCCGGATGCCTTCTGTAAGCAAGGAAATAATGAGCGGAATGCAAAGCA
Source organism: uncultured Terrimonas sp. (assembly GCA_964450515.1). Lineage (GTDB taxonomy): Bacteria > Bacteroidota > Bacteroidia > Chitinophagales > Chitinophagaceae > Agriterribacter. Next base: position 10,658 of record CAYVEI010000045.1, read on the forward strand.
GGAGCCCCTGTGCAAAATAGCCGAATGCCACAAAAAGGTTATTGATCATAATACCCAGCCACATCAGCAATGCACCACCTTCGGCATATACGCCAAAGGGTCTTCCGTTTTCAATGTTCTCTTCCGTCATATTCACGTAACTGTCGCCAAGCATTTCACGTACAAAAGTTTCATCATGCTGCGACGAATAAAAGCCCGTTATAAAAAAAGTAATGAAAAGTACCGCACAAAATAATAATACCCCATGATGCCTGCGAACGGTAAGCGGCACAGTATATTTCCAGAACTCTGCAATACGGCTGCGTTCTTCTTTCCTGCTCTGGTAAATATTCATATAAGACTTCGATGCCCTTGCATTCAGGTACCGGGTTACCCTGCTATGCGGGTAAAATGTTTTGGCATACGACAGGTCGTCTACCAGTTGAGTGAACTCCACGGCGGTTTCATCGGCATCTTCCGCAGGTATCTGCCGGCTTTTCAGCCACCTGTCTTTGTTTTTTTTTATGAATAAGGCTTCGCGCAACAGTAATTAAATTTGCTCCAATTTAAATAAATACTTAACATCGTTTAAGAACTGACCCAAATATATATTATTGCATACTATGGGTAAGATTTTTATTCCTACCAGTTTTAATATTGATCTTGAATTTGAAAGCGCTCCGTTCCATACCCGGATGATAGCCTGGATCATTGATTTTGTGCTGCAAATATTTTATATCATCATTGCCTACAATGTGTATGCTTCCGCTGCAGGTAATTATGCCCGCAATATTTCGGGGTACGACCTGTGGGCACTGCAGCTTGTTATATTGCTGCCTGTATTTACCTATCATTTTTTTTGTGAACTGTTCTGGAACGGGCAAAGCGTTGGGAAAAAATTACTGGGACTGCAGGTAGTGAATGATAACGGTGGAAAGGCTTCACCCGGACAGTACATGATCCGCTGGCTGCTCCGGTCGTCTGATCTTTCCGTTCCTGTTATTATTATTGCTATAGTATTTGGATGGATAGGCGCATTAAAAGCATTGTGGATAACAACCCTGATGTTTATTGCAGACCTGGTACTGGTGGCCGTGCATAAAAAATCGAAAAGGTTGGGCGATCTTGCCGCCGGAACGCTCCTCGTTAAAGCCAATCCCAAAGGTAACTTAGAAGATACCATTTTCATGGAAGTGAGCGATAACTATGTTCCTGTATTCCCGCAGGTGATGCGCTTAAGCGACAGGGATGTAAATACCATTAAAGGCATTTTAGATACCGGCCGGAAGATCGGGCATAAACAAATGGTGGAAAATGCTTCCACCCGTGTGAAAAATGTTTTAGCCATTCAAAGCACCATGCCGGCATTCGATTTTTTAGAGACGCTGCTAAAGGATTATAATTATTTGTCAACGAAAGAGTAGGGAGGTTTCAGGGTGCTTTGTCCCTGTAACCTGTACCTTTCATTGTCAACTATAAACCATACACTTACACTATAAATGCCTGACTTCTCATTCCACTTTTCCGGTATCCACATCCCAGTCGTCTGTTCTGAAGGGATTTACGGGCAATCCTTCTTTGCTGAAAATATTGGCAATGGCCGTGTTGCTGAACGCAAAGCGAACGGCTACCGGGTTTTTAATTTGTTTGTTAGAAAGGATTACATGATCGTCTTCCATCTTTACATCAGCAGGTAAAAATTGCCGGTCATCACCGGCAATATAAAATTCAGTGGCTTTCTTTTCTCCTCCTTTCAGGATCAGTCCATTGGGAGCATTATAGAAATACACGGTTACTTTATTTTTATTTACCACCATATTTTTATACATGGGGCTTTTATAGGGAAAGCCTTCTTTGTGATAGGTTTCCGCCAGGGCCCACGCAGCCAGCCTTGCGCCAACGTCCTGCTTGTTATGCGGATGAATATTCTTAACATCATCTACCAGGTCGGTAATTACCGCCATGCCTGTATTGGGATGGGTAAGGGTTTGTGTTTGCGCCTCTCTTAATAAGGCGCCTATATTTTTGTTGCCATAGGCAAACGGCGCTATCTGTACATAATAGAAAGGGAAATCCTTATTCCAGTCTTTACGCCAGCTATCAATAAGGGTTGTCATCAGTTGTTTATAGGTAGAGGCAGTGCCTGCGTTGCTTTCCCCCTGGTACCAGATAGCGCCGGCGATATTAAAAGAAGTAACGGGAGCTATCATGGCGTTGTACGCCCTGCCGGGGGCATTGGGCCACCAGTTGGTTGCCCCGATTTTAGCGGCGGCTGTTTTCAGTACAGGATCATTTTCCACCAGTTGTTCCGGTGTCCACACTTCGGCAGGGGTACCGCCCCAACTGGTATTGATCAGTCCTACGGGAACGTTTAACTGTTGCTGCAACTGCTTTCCAAAATAATAAGCTACCGCGCTGAAGCTTTTCAGTGTTTCCGGGCTACACTCCGTCCATGTAGCGGCGCAATCTTCCTGGGGAGCTAGTGCCGTAGTTTTAGGGATATGAAAGAAACGGATATTGGTATTAGCGCTATTCGGAAGTTCGGCATCTATCTGGGGCAAACCGTTCAGGCTGCTCCATTCCATATTCGACTGGCCCGAGCAAACCCACACTTCACCGATCATTACATTGCTGAGCACAACCGTATTATTGCCTTTAAAGGTAATGGTATAAGGACCACCTGCTGCGGGTGTTTTAACCGCAATATTCCATTTGGCATCACCCGATGCCATAGTGGAATCCATCATTGTGCTCCATGATGTGGTAATGAATATTTTTTCGCCGGGAGCAGACCAGCCCCAGAGGTTTACGATTGACTGCTGCTGCAATACCATGTTATCCGAAAGTACAGCCGGGAGGCGGATATTGGCAAAGGCGCCGGCATATACGCCCAGGAAAATGAAGCTGAGCAAAGAAGAGAATACAGACCTTTTATTCATATAATGTAATTATGTGCAAAAGATAGCAAAGAAAAAAAGTATCACAAAATCAATTCTATCTTTGTCAAAATTTTTTGCAATGGGCATACATGCAGAACTGATAGCCGAGCTCAAACACGAAGCATCCAACACCCGGAAGATGCTGGAACGGATACCCGAAGACAGGTTAAACTGGAAACCACATGAGAAGAGTACACCACAGGGGCGGCTGGCCTGTCATATAGCTGAATTACCCCGATGGATCAATTATATGATGATGAATACGGAGTTTGATTTTGCAAGAGATACTTTTGACCGGGTGAGGGTTGCTTCAAAAGATGAAATAACCGCTGCTTTTGAGGATATTATACAACAGGCGGTTGCCGTATTGGAAAAAGCTACGGATGAAGATTTGAATATAAAGTGGACATTAAGAAGAGGTGAGATAAAAGGACTTGAGCTACCCCGGAAAGCGGCTGTCCGCAATATGGTTATCAATCATATTATCCATCATCGCGGTCAGTTATCGGTATACCTCCGTTTGCTGGATGTGCCGGTGCCGGGCATGTACGGACCCTCGGCGGATGAAAAATAAAGCTGCCTGCTTTTAGATAAACAGCTCTTTTTTACAAAAACAAAGAGGATGTTTTTTCCTTCTAATACCTACATCAGTTCATCCAGATTTTCGTGTATATGCGGAGACGGTCCCATTTGCCCCGGCGCTACGGCAACCTCAGCATTTGAAATTTGCTGACCCGTTTGGCGGGCATGTATAATCAGCCAGTGCAGGCAATGGTTTTATATTATCCAGGAGCATGAAAATGGTTTCATCAAATGTAATGAAAGCCGATAGTAACAGGTGGTAAGAACCGGACTTTTATTGAAGTGCGTGCAGAAACAGGCGGATGCATGTTCTTATTGCGGTCGCCGGAAGTAGTAAGAAAAGATGTTGGCGGATGTGTTGGGCAGATACTTTTAAGTTGTAACTTTAAAGCAACAACGCAAGAGGCATTTTATGCTTATAGCTGATTTTTTACCGGGCCCTCTTCTACGGAAATTTGTACAGTGTTACAGGATTGTTTATTTCCAGTTTGATAAAACTGATCATATTCCTTTTAAAGCATATCCTCCAAAACCTGAACAGTGCCTGCACTTCTTCCTGCGTGATTCATTTGCTATTGCGAAAGACAATAAAAAAGATTTCCAGCCACACATTTTACTGAGCGGGCAACAAACATCATTGATTAAACAGTATAATGGAAATGATTTTATTCAAAACTTCTATTGGTAAATAGTTTAATATTATTAGCATAAACCGTAAATTGGTATAAGAAATTTTTGGGAAGCTCAATCAGCCTGAATGATACCGGTACTTGTTAAAGACATACCGCCCAATGCTGCATTGCAAAACTATGTGCGGAAGTACCAGGCGTTTCGATTTGTATTTGATAAAAATATCACTCCGCCAATAAAACACCATTACCCCAGGCCGGAGCATTGCATTACTTTCTATATCAAAGACCCACAAAGATTTACATATCGTAATCCGGAACAGGTACAACCTTACCCGCAATGTGTTATTAACGGCATACACACTATTCCTGTTTACAGGCATGGAGGTAACGACTTTCTTGCAATAAAAGTGATATTACGGCCGGCTGTTTTATACCAGTTACTGAGGTTTCCGCTCAATGAGCTGACCAATACATTTATAAATGCGGAAGATATCTGGGGTAATGAGATACGTTCAGTTTGCGATCGTTTAAAAGAATTAGACGAGTTGCCGGAAATGATAAAATTGATCGAACATTTTATTGAGGCCCGGATAAGGGAAATAAAAAATGATTGCCTGCCTGTTGATAAAGCATCTGATCTCATGTTCGATAAAGAAAATAATATTTCAATTAACTGGCTTGCCAGTCAGTCTTGCTTAAGCGTGCGGCAGTTTATCAGGAAATTCGAGGAAAGAATAGGCATAAGCGCGAAAACCTTTGAACGTATCATTCGCTTTGATAAAGCTTACCGGATGAAAAATCTTCACCCGGAATATGACTGGCTGTTCATTGCAATGTCATGTAATTATCACGACTACCAGCACATGGTTAAAGACTTTAAAGCATTTTCTAATCTTACTCCCTGCTCTTTATACGAATTAGAATTAGGCGCTCCCGAACGCAGCTTCGGGTTTTCATATATCACTTAAAATGTCACTTTTTTACCACTGCAGCATAAACAGGTGTAAGTAAGTTTGTTTGCGAACATATTATTTATCACTTCAAAAAATTAGTGTATGAAACGCCGGAATTTTCTTTCTGCGGGTGCGGCAGGTTTCTCGCTTTTAAACTTTCCGACTTTTACTTACGCACAAAGCATTAATAGCGAAAACCCTTTGCCCCCCTTTTATATCCCGCCCCGCGAACCGCTGCAGCCAGGCGCCGGCAACGTGGATATCCGTACTATTATACAGGGCAGCAAGACGGGTAAACAATTTTCAAATGTTGAGGTTGCCGTAGCGCCAAAGCAAATGGGGCCGTCACCTCATATGCATGAAGATTTGGATGAGCTTATGTATGTACTGGAGGGTACGGCAACTGTAATGATCGGCGAAAAGCTATATGAAGTGGAAGCCGGCGGCTGGAACTTCCGGCCAAGGCGTATCATTCATTCTTTCTGGAATGCTTCGGATAAGCCTTTAAGATTCATTGATTGCTTTTTCAATCAAAGCTTTGAAAATTACCTGGAGGAATTATTCCACAAGATCATTCCCGACATGGTGAAGAATAATCTTAAGCCAACAACACCTGCTATAGCCAACAGGATAGCCGCGCTTGATAAAAAGTTTGGAGTAACATGGTTTCACAACCAACGCCGGGCTATTGTTGACAAATATAAACTGCAGGACTGACGCCTCTATTGAGCATTCTCAAAAGCCTTGTACCGGAAAAGCGCCTTTGATCACGGTTAAGTTGTTCATGTTCTGTTTCAGAAGCTTTTCGCTGTAAAAATGCGGCGGATATATAACGCATTCACCGCAACATGCTGTGGCTTCATTTTCTGTTAAGGAGGTTAGCAACCTTGCTAAAAATTCAGTATTTTGTTATCTATGCTTTGTGAAGGCTTTTTACCATCTCCTCTCTTGCGCGATCACATACAATGTTATCAGCTTCGCCATTTCATTTTTTCGGGTGAAACAGATAATATTTACAAGCCTTATGCTCCAAGACCTGAGCATACCCTCGCATTTTGCCCGAGAGGTTTTGAGCGTGTGGAGCATGTTGGCGATAATACCTTCATTCAACGGGAGCGCTCTGTAATCATTGGACAATATACCGAACGCACCAACCGCCATCTTTGCGGAAATGATTTTTTTATTTTCCTGGTTAATTTTAAGCCCGGTGCTTTATACCGCATTACCGGCATTCCTTTTTATGAGCTCAACAACAGCTTTATAGATGCGGAAGCTGTTTTTTCAAAAGAGATACGGCTGGTGAATGAAAGACTGAACAGTACAGGTGATCATATGGAAATGATTGCTATTGTTGAACGGTTCCTGCTTCAGTTAACAGCAGGTATAAAAAGGGATAAACACATTATTGATGATGTTGCCGGCCATGTCATTCATCGTCCTGAAAACAGTTCTGTACCAAATACGGCAAAAGAAAGTTTTTTATGTACAAGACAGTTCGAACGCATTTTTAAGGAACGGATGGGTATAAGCCCTAAGCTTTTTACACGCATCGCACGTATGAATAAAGCTTTCCGGTTAAAGTATAATCATCCGGGGCAGGACTGGCTAAGTATCGCTTTGGATTGCGGCTACCACGATTACCAGCATCTCGCCAAAGATTTTAAAGACTTTGCCGGTGTAAACCCAAACAGCTATTTTTTGGAAGATAATCATGCTCCTGAACGCCTTTTCGGTTTAAGGGATTCATCTATGTAAACATAAAGTCGCATTTTTACCACCTCACAAAAAAGATCATGCTTCAACTTTATGCAACAAAAACTGAAGCAATATGAGATCAATTTTTATCCTCGCCTGGCTTTGCTCTTCTGTTACAGCAATGGCACAAAGCGGCGGGCAAAAGAAAGCCATTATCTGCCTTACTTATGATGACGGTTTGGAAAGTCAGCTTTCAACCGTAGTACCGCAATTGGACTCAGTAGGTTTAAAAGCTACTTTTTTTCTAAATTCAATTCAAGGCTCATCGCAATCAGTTATCATTGGACATACCCCTGAAGCGGTTCTCGGGTGGACTAATGCTGCTAATAATGGACATGAACTTGCAAACCATACTTTATTTCATGCCTGTCCTGAAAAAATAGGTTGGGATAAGACAGTTGCTACTGAAAATTATTCGGTAGACAGAATGATCACAGAAATTAAAGCGGAAAGCACAATACTTGCTTTACTTGACCCAAACAGAAGGGAAAGAGCATTTGCTTTTCCTTGCAATAATTTCTTAATAGGTGACACAGACTATATTCCAATTATAAAAAAATTAGGTTTGATTACGTATGCCAGGGGCGGCGGGGACAGTACAAGTATAATTACAGATTTTAAAAACCTAAACCCGATAAAAATTCCATCGTGGCATGTATGGACAGGAACTACGCTAAATGAACTTATTGCATTTGCAGAGAAAGTAAAAAAAGCTGGTGGAATGGGTGTTTACCAGTTTCACGGTGTCGGCGGGCAAATATTTCAAATTTCAAAGGAAACCCACCGCGCATTTTTACATTATTTAAAGGCGCACCAGGATGAATATTGGGTAACTACTTTTTCGGAAGCGATGGATTATATAAGCGGTATCCTCACCCCACATTCTGAAGAACGTTGATTAAATGTAAGAGAGGAAAGCCGGTATTTAAAGCAACCGGAAAATGTATGAATACCGGAACAATGATATAGAATAAACACTGTTTATGAAATATTTTGGGGTGCATTCCGGGTTTCCGCTTTTACATAGTTCTATTTCATCCTGTGTATTCCGGTCAGCGTTTCACGCAAAGAACGCAAAGAAAACAATAATGATATAACGCTGCGCCACCGCGAGAATTTCTTTCATCATGGCTATCTGTAGCTCTGCATAGACATGTTGTATTACCGGCTTATTAAACTTTTGTTTTTGCGAAAAATTGAAATATGCCCAATACACCCGAAGCATTGTTAGATTGTAATATTATACTTATTTTTATATCATGAAAAACAACCAAAGAAACACCGCACCAACCATTGGACGCTTTATTGACCCACTCACGGATTTTGGTTTTAAAAGAATTTTCGGTTCTGAACCAAACAAGGATTTGCTGATAGCCTTCCTGAATGAATTATTTAAAGGTCGTAAAGTAATAAAAGACCTTGTGTACAATCCACAGGAAAATAGCCGCCCTGCACAGCATTACCGCAAAACCATTTTTGACCTTACCTGTACAGGAGCAGATGGCGATACTTTTATTATTGAAATGCAAAGGGCGGAGCAGAGGTTTTTCATAGACCGGACCATATTTTATACTTCCAGCAAATTATATGAACAGGGGCAAAAAGGTAAAGGAAACTGGGATTTTGAATTAAAGGAAGTATATTTTATAGCGTTAATGGATTTCAAATTTGAGAATACTTCGCGCGGTAAATACCTGCACCGGGTAAGGCTGGCAGAAGAAGAAACAGGCCAAACCTTTTATAACAAGCTGGGATTTATATTTTTAGAGTTGCCCAATTTCAACCTGGAGGAAGAGGAAATAAAGACCGACCTCGAACGTTGGATGTATGTACTGCGTAACCTGGCGAAAATGGAAAAAATTCCTGTAATTTTACACAAAAGGATATTTCAGAAATTGTTTCATATAGCTGAAGTATCCAACTTAAAAAAGGAAGAGTATATGCTGTACGAAAAAGCGCTTTTAGATAAATGGACCGACTATGCGGTAAGAAAGACTGCGAAAGAGAAAATTAAGACTGCCGAGAAAAAAGGCATGGAAAGAGGTATAGAAAAAGGTATAGAAAAAGGTATAGAAAAAGGTATAGAAAAGGGTATAGAAAAGGGTATAGAAAAAGGTGCACAACAAAAAAGTCTTGAAGTAGTGAAAAAGCTTATTGACAAATTGGAACTTACAGACTCCCAGATTTCAGATATAGCCGGAGTGTCTGTAGATTACGTAAAAAAAATACGTATATCATTAAAAAGGAAAAAATAAAAAATGTCATTTTCAGGTTTGATATGAATATCCAAAGCAGCGCTCCGGTGCTTTGGCTTCCAACTGATATAAAGCAGCAGGCGTAAGCCCTGAAAATTCTTTAAACCCTTCGATCACGTTTATCATACCCGGCAACTCATTTAACGCTTTGAGCCCGTTGCAAACTACGCTGACTTCATTACCCCAAAGATATGCTGCATCTATAAACCTGTTTGTGAGTTTTATTAATGAAGGTTGCAGCAATTGAAACAGTGCAAAAGGGCTTAATATTACTTTTATTGCAAGGAAATCATTGCCTCCGTGGCGATGTACAGGAACGGTGTGCATGCCATTAATCGCACACTGCGGATACTGTTTTATAGTTGTATGATCCGGATAGGTAAATTTTTGAGCATCTCTGATGTAAAAAGTAATGCAATGTTCGGGACGGGGATAGTGGTGTTTTACCGGCGGGTTTATTCCGTTATCAAACAGAAACGGAATACCTGGTACTTCCTCACATACTTTTGTAAAGCAACGCAGGGTTGTATGTCTTTAACAAGCACCGGTATCATTGCCACGGGTTATATGTTCTTCTTAAAGATAGAATATTATCTCATAGGCGGTCCCAAATGCTTCATTCCGTGTTTTAAAGCCAGCTTATCAATGGCTTCTTGTGTGGGATATTTCAGATCGTTTACTTCTTTAAAAAAATCTTCCAGCTCTCCCGCCGGATTTACTGCATAGATCAACTTTCCGGTTTCTGAAAGCTGCAACCACTGGTGTGGAATATTACGGGGAAGAAAAATAGTATCTCCTGCAGTCAGCTCTTTAGTTAAGTCGCCGCAAACAAACCGGTATTTTCCCTCAAGTATTGTAAAAAATTCATCCTGATAATAATGTATATGTAACGGCGTGCCGACAACCTCGTAGCCGGTAAATAAAAATACGCTTAGGGCATTGGCTGTATCTTTCCCCGAGATGATCACATCATTCAGATGCATACCCATATATTTCATCATGGGATCTCCGGAACGGTTATAGCCCGCCTGAACAATAAAAGGTTCTTTTGTGTTCCCGGAATGGATTTCCTGTTTTGCCAAAGCAAGAGCAGGCGTTGCCATTAGTGTGCTGAGTAGAAATTGCTTTCGTTTCATGTTGTATACATTTTGAACACAAATCTACTTTCAGGCATACAGGGTGTAGTGGTAAAAATAAGACGTTTTTTAAGTTTCCGCATCGCCCAGCAACCGTTCCGGCGCATGGTTATCTATTGCCAGAAACTGAACGGGTGTATAACCTGTGAACGCTTTGTAATCTTTTGCCAGGTGCTGGTAATCGTAATACCCGCAATGCAGCGCAATGGAAAGCCAGTCTTTTTCCGGGAAACGGTTCTTCATGCGGAAAGCCTTATCAAACCGGGACATTTGTAAAAATTGCTTGGGCGGCATACCTACCCGCGTTGTAAACATACGGTCTACCTGCCGGTGAGAAAGCCAGGCTGTTTTCAGAAATTTATCTAAAGAAAAGAGCTCCTTTTCACAGATCATCGCTTTGCTTATTTTGTCAACAGGGTGATCCGCAGTTTTTATTTTCCTGATCATCGCCATAAGGAAGCGTTCCACAACGCCTATCATTTCTGCGTAATTTTTGGCATGAAACAATTGTTCATTTACAAGACGCAGCCCGGCGCCAAAGATCAGCTCAGCATCTATATACTGGTTGGTTAGCTCATGGGTAGCCATGTTTGTTAACCGGTAAATAGCCCCGGGCTGAAAAATAACCTGGAAACCCAGCGTTTGCTCACCCGGATACCGGTAAATGAGATGGGTATGCGGCCCCATAAAAATTACTCTTCGCGCGGAGATAGGTGTACACGTATCCGGGTGTTTTATCATTTCAACATCTTTACACATAAACTGCAGGCAATGCTCGGGCCGCGGCGGATAGGCTTTACAGGGAACAATCGTTCCGGCAGAAAAACAGAAATCAATGATCCTGTACAGCCGGATATATTCGGTTAAAAAGGAGCTTGGTTTGATTTCGTTTAACAGCATTGGATGGAGTTTTGTATTATCGTTGCCGTGTTTGACATTTCCAGGAAAATCATTGCTTTAGCTCTTCTATCACTTTTTTAGCTTTGGCATTGTCCGGGTTCAGTTCCAACGATTAAATGTTATTCATATTTGATTGTTTTGGTTTATTTAATCCCCTTATTCGTTTGCAAGCTTCCAAAGTACGCCTAACGCAAATTTTGTTCTGTCTGCCAGTAATTTATAGTCTATCTTTCCCGGCGTATCCGTTGGCTGGTGGTAATCTTTGTGTATCCCGGTAAATAGCCAAATGAAAGGGATGCCTTTGTTCCCGAAAACAATATGATCGCTTCTGTTGATCATATCTTCCTCCGTGGGATTTTTCAAATAATAGTCATCAATATTAATTTTTGTGTCCTGTTCAATTGCTGCAAGCACAGGTTTAAAATTGTATAATGTATCATAGTACAGGGGATAAATATAATTACTGCTTTTATTTACACTGTCTGTATGTTTGTAATCTATCCTGCCAAGCATATCAATGTTAAACGCAAATTTTATTTTGTCAATATTTATAGTGGGGTGGTCAACAAAAAATTGTGCACCAAGCAATCCATGCTCTTCAGCGGTTGTAGAAATAAACAAAATGCTTCGTTTGGGTTTTATGCCTTTTCGGGAAAGCACGGAAATGGCCTTCATGCACTCCATCATAGCAGCAGTACCGCTTGCATTATCATCTGCCCCATACCATGTGCTGTCGAAAGCCTGTCCTTCATGGTCCCGGTGAGCTGTAAATACTATATACCCGGCGCTGCTGTCAGCGCCTTTTATTTCACCAATCAAATTGTTTGAAACTATATTGTCTGAAATATTTCGTTTTATTTGAATGCTGATTTTTGGGTTCACATCAAAAGCCCGGGGCTGATTTTTCAAAAAATTGGTATTATGTTGTAAAGAGTCTAATACGCAGTACCGGTTGCCTAATAAACCGGCAATGAGTTTATTCGAGGTGTAAATGCGGGGAAAGGGGTCTTTATCTTTGGCAAAGTAGGAAACCGTATCGTCCTTCAGAGCATAAAGTTTAAAAGCCGCATCTTTTTTAATATCCGGAGCAACGTCATCATAATTAACGCTTGTTGGAATGATAAGAGCCGCTAATGCACCCCTGCGTTCATAATTATTATAATCCTCCTGTAATTCATCTTTGCTTATTAAACTGTCTTTTAAATAGCTGTTAGGGCTCATTAAATGGATGACCACTTTTCCATTTAAGTCTGCATTACCAACGTCATCATAATTTTTAGTTGTTATGCCATAATTAATAAAGACCAGGGGAGCATCTACAATATCAATTCCTTTTCTAAATGCAAATGCCCGTCCTGCATAAACCCAATAATCGTATTTAGGGTACTCCTTTCCGTTAACAATCAGTTTATCAACCCCATCAGCATTATCTGTCATGTATACTTTTTGCCTGTAGTCTGATTTGGCCCCAAATGAAATCTTGTATTTTTTCATCCAGTTTTCAACAAAATCAGTAGCTATTGAATCTCCTTCGGTCGCTGCCATTCTTCCTTTGCATTTATCTCCTGCAAGAAAGTACAAATTATCTTTCAATGATCTTTCTGAAATATTGCTGTATAGTTGCTGAAGCACTTTTGTTTGCCCTGAACAAAAGCAACTGACTATACAAAAAGCTATTGTTATTAATTTTTCTTTCATGATGATATTTCTTCTGATGAATAGATGCTTTATCATGGCGGATTTTGTTTGTAATATTCTTTATACGGAAAGAATATTTGTATTGCGTTTATTTTTTATTTTTCACGTGCTTCCCCAGGAATTTCTCCATAGCTTCGTAAAAATCAAATTGATTGTTTTGATTCATGAACCAGTGCCCTTCATCGTCTTTTACCATATATTCCACATCTATACCACGCTTTTTTAATGCTTCCACCATCTGGTCGCTTTCTGCTTTGTTTACTATTGGGTCGTTTGCGCCCTGTGCTATGAACAGTGGTGTTTTAATTTTGTCTGCATGTAAAGCCGGCGATGCTTCCGCAAGCAGGAGACTGTCTTTTTGAGGGTCGCCCATCATTTCGTGCAACTGATCAATATACGGTTTCCAGTAAGGCGGCGCGGTTTTCAGAACTGTAAACAAATTACTTGGACCAAAACCATCGACAGCTGCGGCAAATAAATCGGGGGTAAATGTAATTCCTGCAAGCGCTGCATAACCGCCGTAGCTGCCGCCATAAATAGCAATTCGCTTTCCGTCGGCAATGCCTTGTTTTTTCAGCCACTCCACACCGTCGGTTATATCGTCCTGCATTTTTTTGCCCATTTGTTTAAAACCCGCTTCCACAAATTTCTTTCCGTAGCCTCCGCTTCCCCTGAAATTCATTTGTAAAACAGCATAGCCCCGGTTGGCTAAAAATTGCGCTTCGGGATTATAGCGCCACTCATCCCTGTAGTACCAGGGGCCGCCATGCGGGTTGATAATAACAGGCAGGTTCCTGGGTTCTAAACCAAGCGGCAGCGTTAAGTAGCCGTGAATTTCCAAACCGTCCCTTGATTTGTACACAATAGGTTTCACGTGGCTCATTTGCTTTTCTTCAATCCACGGGTACGGGTTGGCAACTTCTTTGACTTCATTGGTTTTGAAATCGTAAATATGGTATTTGAAAGGCGCCCTGTCATTGTTTGTAACAACAATAGCCTTTGACCGGGCGTCATCATAACTTACAATTTCGGCTTCATAACCTTCAAACTTTTCGTCCAGGTTGTTTTGAATTGCCTTCCACGTTGCGTCAAAAAAGTGTTTTTCCTCTTTTCCCGCCTGCCAATACACGGAAGCTAAAGATTGCCTTTTTCTGTCGTATTTAACGGTGCTTAAATCATAATCGTTGCTGGCATATAATTCTTTTACCACTTTTTTTGCTACCGGGTCGTACTCAACCAACACAATTTTATCCCTGCCGATATTACTGAGCGCGTATATATTTTTATTATCCCGATCAAAAGAAGCGGGGACAAAATTGTCTTTGAATGAAGTGGTAAGTAACGGCGTGAAGCTGTCATTATCTGAATTGCGGTAATTCCAGGTAATATTTACACCGTCTGTTTTTGAAGCAAGGCGGATAATCCCATTATTGTCTGTAACCCAACCATCATAGTTTTCTTTATTATCGTAAAGCAACGTCAGTGCCCCGGTTTCGATATTTAAAAGATATGGGTCGAAGTATTCCTTTGTCCTCTTGTTGATCTGCACAACCAGTTCTTTCTCCTTTCCATTAATATCTGTTAAGTCATCAATAATACCGCTTCTAATGCCGGGGAAAGGTGTTAACGCCTTTAAATCTGTTCCGTTTGCTTTTACGGAAAAAAGCTGAAAGTTTTCATCACCGCCAATGTCCTGGGCATATACAATCCTGTCACCTTTCCAAAAGTAGCTGTAAATGCTGCGTAAGGTATCGTTCGTAACACGAATAGCTGTAGTGTCGCCAGCCTTTTGAACAAAAATGTTCTCCTTTCCTTTGTAGTCTCCACGATAGCTGAAATAATTTCCATCGGGTGAGATACGGAAAGTGCTTTTTTCACCATTTTTGAAAAAAGTTTTCATATCAATCAATGGCGTGGGGCTTTCCTGTTTTTGCTGCTTACAGGAGCCTAAGTGTGTTGCTATAACAACTAAAGATGGTAAAATTAAATGTCTGTACATAATATATGGGCGTTATATGGTTTTAAATTGAGCGCGGGGTTCGGAAGTCAACGCTGATCTTCATTCCTTAATGCTACTGCCATCAGTTTCTTCCAGGCATTGAAACGGATGCCGGTTATCGTAAATGTCTCAACGGAATAAGGTCCTATACCTATCTTTAAAATGAAGATTGGCGAGGCTTTTAGAAAGAGATTGAATTGAAATGGACAGGTCTCTGCAATACTGGCGCCAGGTTGTAAAATTATAATGAAATGTGTACTTTTCACGTCTATCCCATTCAACACAATACACTCAATACTGCACCCTCCCCTTCTCATCTTCTGCACCTGTGGTTCTGCTCCGGCTGGCTTTAAGCTTTTGCTTTCCAAAGCTCCGCGTATAGGTCAGCTTAAAAGTTCGCCACGAAAACCGTATATGTATATCTCCCACAAGATTCATTTCCGGCATGTTGGTGTACCCGCGAAAGTCCATTGAGTTAAGCAGGTTACTGATAGAAAAGTTAATATTATCCCTGGCGCCCAGCTTTTTTCTTAGGCCAAAATCCAGCGATCCCATAGGTTTAAAAACAATGATCCCGTTTAGGTTCCGGGAATTGTAAAAGCCGGATAACTCCATTGAAAAATGCGCAGGCAGCGTAAATGACTGGGTCATATTAAAGCTGATGTTTTTCTGCTCTATTCTCACGGGCTCTTTTTCATACACCGCATTTACCTGCTGCCATGTTCCTGTGATATTATACTGCATGCTCCACCAGGTTGCTACCTTCACCGGAACAGAGAGCGCTACTGCCACCAGCTTTTGGTTATCTAAGTTTTCCGGCTTGTTAATGATTTTGTTAGAAGCAGAGTCAACGGTAGGCTGAAAAATTGTGATGGTATTGTCTTCTTTGGTAAAAGAAACCTGCAGGAAATACTTTTTAAACGTATACCCTGCGCTTACTGCATGAGCAATGGCCGGTTGCAAAGCCGGGTTGCCGGTCAGTAAGGAATTCCGGTTACTATAATAAGTGAAAGGAGCAAGGTCGTTGAATGAAGGTCTGGTGATCCTGCTGGCATAAGAAAAATTGACGGCGCTTTTTTCGTTCAGCCTGCGCGAAAGGAACAAGGTTGGAAACAACTTTCCGTAATGGCGGTCAACGATATTTTTGGTCTGCGCTGTTCCCAGGTTCGAATTGGTATATTCATAACGCAGCCCACCCTTCACCGTTGTTTTTTCATTTACAGCTATATCCAGGGAGGCATAAGCCGCAGAATAGTTTTCTTTTAGTGTGTACGTAGATGAAAGAGAGGGATCTTCTGCCCAACTGCCCTGGATAAGCCTTTCAAAGCTGAGCTTATTGGTGAAATCGGCGAAAGTGCTTTTAATACCTGCATCTAAGCTTATTTTTTCCGACAGTTTTTTTGAATAATCCAGCGCTGCAATCCAAAAATTCAATGGCGTAAGTTTGCCGTTACGGAAGGTCTCATCATAAAT
>CAYVEI010000046.1:0-26920 GCA_964450515.1 uncultured Terrimonas sp.
TTGTAATAAGCAGGAAAATTCCCATTACCATTACTGCACTGATCTTTTTCATCTTCCGGAATTTTATAAGAATTAAATAATTAATTGGATTGGTTTTGCTTTTCATCATATAAAAGCACCTGATATCCTGCCTTCACAGTAACTTTTACCGGCTTTACTTTTTTACTGAACAAGGTTTTTGCAGCTTCTATACCGGCGCTTGCTGCCTGCGCTCCCAGGGAGGGGTCAAGTGACGTTAAGCCGATGGTTTGCATGGAGCGGTCTGCTGATTGTTTAGCCACATCCCTTGTTATAGCGCCGGGAATATAAATACCATCCAGCCCGTCCATATCATACACTGATAGCCCAACAGGAAACAAAGCGTTATTATACCGGATGCTGTTGATCTTAATATCCAATCTCTCACCGCGTACCAAAGCAATACCGAAAACAAAATGATCTTTCGGGATATGAGCGCCATTAATGAATACATCATTTATTAATCTCAACTTAACGGTAGAGCCATCCACGATGGTCTGGGTTTCGTGAATAACTGCCGGTATAGCATTCTGTTTGCCATTACTATTTTTTGCGTCAGTGAATGAGTAAAATCTGTTGGTAGTATTTCCTACTACATGCCCCGTGTCCATAAACGTAATGCTATTATCTTCTGTTTGTGGCGATACGGCAAACACCTGCCCCTTTTGGGTTTCGGAAATCTGTCTTAATTTTTCACTGACGAGTTCCGGATGCTGCACATTTAAAATTTTATCCAGCATTCCATCCAGTTGATTTAATTCCTGATCCTCGCCGGCAGGTTGATTCATCATGGTCATCATCTGTTCCAGCTTATCTACATCGGATGGATTAATGATTGTTTTATTGTTGTCTCTGCCTGGCATACGGCGATACACATAGTCGTCACTTTCTGTTGGTGTAGCTACCGGTTTGCTGATCTCCCTGTCTATGTCGGCAAGCTTGCGATAAATCTTATCTGTATTGGGATCACTATAATCCTTACTGCCGTAAAGAGAAGTATTTAAAACTGCTTTATTATTAACAGGATTTTGAAAACTGCTGTATTGCTCTGGCAGGTAATCGTCAGTATCAGTCATTGTCCGATTCTTATAGTTAGGATCATTTTTTACCAATTCCATAAATTTTGCTGAATCTTGCTGTGCCTGGTCATAATAGCTCATTTTATCCATTGGCTTATCGTCCTTCAGGATGGCATCCGGTAATTTGATGTTGAACCCTTCCTGCTTTTGAATCCGTGCTTCGGCTTTTTGTACCTTACCACCGCCGAGCGCCCAGAAGATCATTGTCATAAAAGGCAATGCGAGCAGCGGCAATACCAATAAGAATTTGCGCTGCCTCATCATTTTTGAATTTTTTACTTGTTGTTCCATATTAGATACTAATTAAATGTTTAAAATTTAGAAGTGATCGGTTTTAATTGAATCATAAGCCTCCTGAATACGGCGATTGCAGATTTGTATATAGTCAACATGTTTTCTGAACTGAGTGGCATTCTTATTCTTTTCTATGCCGATAAAATTTCTGTATTCAAGTATACATGCAACTAAAAAGCTGCCGCTACCACATGCATTGTCCAACACAACCTGTCCAGGGTTGGTATAAGTGCGTATTAAGTTTCTGCCTAATGCCACCGGTTTTTGTGTGGGATGAAAAATATTTCCTTCTGCTACGGCAGAATTAATCTGTAAATAATCTTCGTTATACCTTAATATATCCGTAGGATATCTTGCTCCGCAGCTTATACTGGTGGTAGATGTATGAATTCCATAATTATTGTTAGGCTTAGGATGCCTGGTTGCGATGTATGGTTTGCCTTCACCCATTTGCGGGTGATATATTGGCTGCCGCTTGTAAAAAACGCAAATGTCTTCATGTTTCCTCAAGGGTTGTTTTTTTGCATTCAGGTAATTAGTTGCTACTGACTTTATCCAGACAATTTTGTATTTGAACCATTCGGGATTGCTTTCAATTAGCTGTGCTGTAAACCTGCCTTGTGAAGTAAGTACAATCACTCCCCTGGGCCGAAGAATCCGCTTGTATTGTTGCCAAAGCGTTTGTAAATCAATAGGCTTATCCCACTTGTTGGCGGTAGTAGCATATGGCAGGTCTGATAATACCATGTCAACACTGTGGTTCGATATTTTTTGCATTAATTTCAGACAATCGCCTTCCCACACTTTATTCAATAATGCACTTGTCATATATATATACTTTAATGCCGGTTTAAAAAAATGAACTTTACTTTTTAATTTCCACCCGGTATAACTGTTCTATTAATTGTAAGCTGTCCATCAAACCCGGACGATGGCTGCTTATGCTGTCGTACAGGATTTTTCCCGAAGGGCTTCGTGCCAGACTATCCATGTACACCCTGAACCTTTTGATGCGCCTGTATTCAACTTCCGATACTTCGGCAGCTTCCTTACCGGTTTCTCCCGTTTCAGTTGTGTACCTGGGTTTTTTAATGGGCGTAACGGCGATTGAAATCCCACCTTTTCCCGTAATAGCACTTACAGCGAGATAAACGCTGTATGTGCTGGCGGATAACACAAAGAGAATAAGCAGCACAATCCATGTACGACGCGAGAATTTTTCTGTTCGCTTCATCATCCATTTTGCCCACCCCCTCTGCAAGTGTTTGTAGCCTGCCTGCATCTCTTTGGATATGGCATTGGGTTTAGATTGGGAATTGCTTTCTTTTCTTTTAGAAAATAATTTCATGATCTTAAGTTTTTATTGACGCCGGCTTATTGTTTTTAAATCCCTGTTGTCTATTGTGTTCAATCGTTCGATAAGAAAACCATGCGGATTGTTATCGCTTCGGGATACGTTTCTCAATGCTCCTTCCGTAACCAGGCTTCTTGTTGTAATGCTGGTAGGACGAATGATGCTCTGCGTAGCATAGCACCGGAATTTGTACGGATATTCATTAATATCTATCACTACGCTATCTATCGCTATGGTCTGATTCACATTGCCGGATATTAGACCGGCGTAGTATCCATTTTCTTTCAGATCATCATAGATGCGCTTTGCGCTTCCATCAGCCAGGTATAAGGCTTTGGTAATATTGGACTGTATTGCCTTGTCGTCTGGATCGAGTGTAAAGAATAACTTATGAAATGTCTTTACGTGATCCCTTGCCTCCACAGGGATATTGTCCTTTCTTTCAGAAGCAAATGCTTCGAGGGCTTTCCCGTTTGCAAGAATGTATATCTTGCTCTGCATCTGCGATACAAGGCTGAAACTTTTGTATAATGTAAAACAGGAAATAGCTATACAGCCTGTGATAACCAACATGGTAAATCCTCTTACATACCTGAAAGCCGTATCAATATTTTTCATCTTTTTGAACATACACTCTTCCTGGTTTTTTATGAATTGCCTTTTAATTTGTCGTTCATGTAACCTGAGTTTCCGCTACTGCTATCGCCGAAATAGGGATTAGATGAACCACTGCTTGCCATGCTTTGCGACATACGGTTTGCAGCATTTCCCAATACATCAGCAGCCATACTTGCACCGGCTGATGCCGTATTAACTATCGTTCTGGAAGAGCTACCAAACAGGCTGGTAACCTTATGGCCCAATGCCCCACTGCCACCGGCATGAACGATATAATTTGCTACGGAAGGAACCGTAAAATACCCTACAATGCCAATGATCATAAATACCAGGTAGGCCGCATCCGTCCTGCTGAAAAAAGTATCACCCTGGGATGCTATCTGTGAAAGGTCAAGCTGCAACATTTTTTCCTGTATCTTTCCTATGATGCTCCCAAAAATGTTTGCAACAGGCAACCATAAAAAGATATTGATATATCTTGCTATCCAGACCGTGAGTGTATGCTGAAAGCCGTCAAAAACAGAAAGACCAAAAACTATAGGCCCCAAAATAGCAAGTACGGTCATCTGAAAAGTCCGTAAGGTATCAATGCATAAGGCAGCCGCTTCAAACAGTACCTGCAATACTTCGCTCATCCATTCCTTTATTGAATTACGAAAATTGTAGGATGCTTTTGACATGGCAAACTTTATATCATTGCCAATACTTTCAAAAAAACCTTCGTCTGACGGATTTTCATTATTATGTGTGTACTTGTACCATTGATCCCTGTTACCACTACCGCTTTCGCCCACGTACATTTGCCATACATTTGATTGTTTAATTGCATTTTCTTTTTGCTGCAGCAAAACAACAATCGCTTTATCAGACCCTTCTACCATAGCGGCGGTTGCCGTTACTGTGGGCTTCATCACACCATTGATCAATCCTAATACTGATGGAAATATCAATACACAGAATCCAATAACGAAAGGGCGAAACAAAGGATAAAAATCTATCGGTTCTGCATTGGAAAGATGGCGCCATACCCTTGCGGCGATATACCACATAGCAGCAAATCCTGCCAGTCCCTGACCAACACCGATTAACTGGCTGCAGAGCGGCATCATCTCATCATAGAGTTCTTCCAGCACGCCGTGCATCCCTTTCATTTCATCAGCCATTCCCTGCGCATGGCTCATAAAAGGCAATATCACACTCCACACCGCCATCCAGGCGGGCTTTCTACACTTTGCCATATTGTTTTATTTAATTATTTATTCCATAAATTTTCTGAATGGTCTCTGCATCGTTCCGCTCTTTCGCTCGCTGCACAGCCAGTATCGTTGTGTTGTTATTAAAGTGCCGCAGGAACATTAATTTATCCTGCATGTCGGCATAAATCCGGTCAATGGTTTGTAGCCGCTCATCATCACTCATACGGGCCTGGCCTGCGGTGATCACGGTAAGCAGTTCATCCAAGTTGCGCAGGCTTTCCTTAAAGAGATTGCCATATACGCGACCTAAGTACGCCAGATCGCCGGGACTGAAATTATTATCCTGCTTAAACCGGTCATAAGCCTTACGATATTCCTTTACCAATGTGACCTGATCATTGGTAATATCCACTACGCGCCGGTAATTACGCACTGTGGGGCTTACCTCCATTAAGCCATCAAGAAAAGCTTTGTGCAAGCTGAAGTTGCCCTCTGCTATATTTTTAATAGTACTGTATCCTCCACTCAGTATCTCGTAACCCTTTTTAAGATCACTCAATATCTGTTTGAACTGAGCCAGCTTTTCAATATTCAAAGCAAGTTGAGCCAGTTCATCTGCCTGTGCCGATGCATGGAACGGTTGCATAATTCCCAGCAAGGCAATGGATATAGTGATGATTGTTTTTTTCATAATTAGTCCTTTTTAATACCATTCAACACGCGGCTGGTTTGTATATCTGTTTTTTCCTTTAGTCTTGAAGCTGCAAGCACATTGGCATCATTGGCAAAATTTTGAGAGAATGTAAACTTATCCTGCATGCCGAGGTATAGTTTATCAATCCACTCTATCCGTTCGTCATCCTTCATTTCCAGTTTCCCATCTGTAATTACCATTAACAGTTCATCCAATGTCTTTTCGCAATCATCCAGTAGCCTGGCAAATACACCACTTATATAATCCAGTTCCTTTCCCGTAAGGGAATTACTATTACTAAGCGACCGGTAAGCCTTATTGCAGTTTTGTACAATCTTTACCTGCAAGCTGATAATGTCTGCGATCTTTATGTAGCGCCTGATCTCCGGGTTAACAGCTTTTAAAGAATTGATGTAACCGGTATGCAGGTCAAACTCTCCCTTAGTAAAACCAGAAATAGTTGTCAGCCCTTCCTTCGCAATTTTGTAGCCTTTTTGCAAATACCCGATATACACCTGTAATGCGGCAATCTGCTGGATCAGGTATTTTTTCTGTGTCTTCTTTTGCTGAAACCACTCTTCAAAAGTTTGTGCCTGCAGGCTGGCTGCCGACGAAACAAACAACAATAAAATCAATAGCATCTTTCTCATGTATAATGATTTAGGGAAGCCCATATAATTTTTTAACTGTCTTCACATCATTTTCAGTTTTCGCACGCTGCAGGCTTAATAGCGTATTCTGCTGGTTGAACTGAACCAGATCCGAGTAGTTGGCATCTACCTGGTCGGCTGCATTATTAATTAACTCAAGCCTTTTAGCATCGCTCATTTTTGTAGTAAAAGATTTTATGATCACACTGATCTGGTCAATGTTTTTCAGGCTTTCTTCAAGAATACCCGAATACACTTTTTCCATGTACAGCATTTCTTCTACCGTAAAATGACTGTCCTGCCGGATCAGCGACCAGGCCCGGTTGTATTCATCTACAAGCCGTAATTGCTTCTGTGTAATATCCCGGATGCGCTGGTAATAGGAAATAATGGCTTTTACCTGCACCAGCTCTTCATAATATTTCCGGTACTGCTCTTTTTGCTTTTCCGTCCAGTCCGAGATCTCATCCAGCTTTAGTTTGGATAAAGTATTTTCCAGGGTCTTCTGGGCGTTCTGCAGCCAGATCGTTTTGTTCTGCAATCGCTGAATTTGCAGATCCATCGCTTTGATCACTTTTTTAATCGCAGCTTTTACAACTACCCAAACAATGGCATGGCTTTGCTGTGTGGGTGCTACCGTTAATACTGCGCACATGGCTATCATTACTAAAATCTTTTTCATAATTCCCTGTTTTAGCTTTTATTTCTTATATCATTTGCCATAGCTGCAATGCCTTTGCGTATATCCCCGCCAAACCTTGCTGCATATTCCATCACCTTTACTTTTTCTGTTTGCTCGGTGGTATAGGTGAGATATTCCTCCAGGCTTACTTCTGTACGGTACACTTTGCTTAGCATACCTCCCAGGCTGATGAATACTTCCTTGTATTTTTTAGTAGGGTCATTGGATTTGTTGACGGACAGCACCAATGCCTTTTCCTTTTCCGTTAGTCCCAACAATTCCTGTATCTGGTCAAACTTGTTCTGGTATTTACTTTGGTCAAGCAGTATCTTGCAATCACTGTTGTTGATGATGGCTTGCTTTACTATAGGTGATGAAATAATATCTTCTACTTCCTGCGTTACCACTATTGCTTCACCGAAAAATTTTCTGACGGTTTTGAATAAGTATTTTATGTATTCGGCAAAGCCTTCTTTCATCAGGGCTTTCCAGGCTTCTTCAATCAATATCATTTTACGGATACCTTTTAGCTTCCGCATCTTATTGATGAATATCTCCATGATGATGATAACCGTTGTCGGAAACAAAATCGGCGAGTCCTTGATCGCGTCAATTTCAAAAATTATCAGTCGTTCCTGCAACAGATTCAGGTTTTCGGTTGCATTTAGCAGGTAATCAAATTCACCGCTACAGAAGTACGGGCGCAGCACATACAGGAAGTTGTCAATGTCAAAATCCTTTTCCTTCACACGATCGCCTTGTAGCACGAGTGTATATTCATCCCGCAGGAACATATAGAACGTATCGAAGCAGGGAAATACATCAGGATGCTTTTCAAGGTGAGCGTAATAGCCATTAATAGCGTTGGAAAGCGCCACATATTCGCTGCGCCTGAATGCCTCATCATCTTTTTTCCAGAGTGCCAGCAAAAGCGTTTTAATGCTCTCCTTCTTTTCAATATCCAGGTTGTCACCTTTCCCGATATAGAAGGGATTGAACCTGATCGGGTTTGTTTCTGAATAGGTGAAATAATACCCGCCTACCATATCACACAACCCCTTGTAGCTATGCCCAACATCCACCAGCACGATATGCGTGCCCTGTTCGTAGTAGCTTCTCACCATGTGGTTGGTGAAGAAGCTCTTTCCTGATCCAGATTTTTATGCCGGGCCACTCAATGAAGAATGGCCCGGCACGGGGAGGGCCCCAATATGAATTTATTCCTGTTGGTGCAGATGCCCATTTTCATAGGCTCATCGCTGATGTCCACATGAACAGGCTTGCCGGTGAGCCGGTCACCGAGGCGAATACCTACCGGGCTTAATGAAGAACGGTATCCCGTTTCTAAATTGAGAAAGCAGGTTGCCTGTTCGGCAAACGTATCAAAGGTGTCGTTCATCGGGAAGTCTGCGGCATTGCCGGGAATACCTGCCCAAAAAATCTGCGGTGCGCCTATCGTTTCCTGTTTGGCTACTGCGTCCATCTGCGCCAGAGCAGAGGACACCATATTCTTCAGGTCTTTCAGTTCTTCCTTATTATCCGTCCAAACCAGTACATTGAAATGCGATTTTACCGGAAGCCGTTGCTGGCTGATGGCCTCATTCAGAAAATCATTGGTGGCATCTCTGGCAATCGTATTCTCCCGGCTGTATGCTGAAAGGGATTGCAGCCTCAATCTTTTGCTCTCCAGCTTTTGAATGGTCTTTTGCGCATCTTCAATGAAGAGATATTGATTGTAGATATGGTTGCAGGGTAGAAGCTGCCCCAGCGTAGAAGCAAACCCAATGCTGAACTTTGTTTTGTCGGTACTGTATTTGTCGTAATTGATACGGCTACCACACAATGCCGGTAGATCTGCCGCATCACCCAAAGTATAGAGCTGGCAATACTTATCGCCTACACGCAACCCTTCATCGAAACTAATATCAGCCATCAGGAAACTGTCGTTTTGCTCTGCGAGATAGCAATACCGCTCTATCAAACCCATTTTACGGCTGTGGCTTCGCAACTCTTCTTCCCTTAGCCTGGTTAGCTTCACGAAGCCGCTGTCATCCATAATCCGCTTGAACTGACCAGCGCTATCCAGGAAGTCCTGCAATAGTTGCGGTTTCAGGGTTTCTTCCGGCACTATGGATTTGCGCAGGAGGCTTGAAAACACAGAACTGGATGTCTTCCGTCCTTCAGGTTTCCTGGTAAGCATGATATAGCAGCTATGCGCAAGGAAGGGGCGTTCATTGAAAAAGCGCTCACTGCTGCGGCTAAGGAAGCTGGTATCTTCCCTGCCTTCCGGCGAGGCAGGCTTTATAAAATCAGGTTTGTAGCTGCTTTGCAAAAACCAATCCTGCTTATGCAGCACGCTGAATTTCGGTAGCAGCTTGATCGCCTTTATCCACGTCTGGTGAAAGGCTTCATATTCCTGGTCGGAAAGCGTAAATATCTCCGGCAGGTCTGCTTTAAAGACGACCGTCATGTCGCCTTGCTTGCTTAGGATGCAGTCATGCTCAACATCCATTATTGGTAACATATCATCCATCATTTTTTCCATCTCCTCATTTATTTATCTTTTTCAAAAAATCAGTTGCTTCTCTTAAAGAAGATTTGCCTGCTCCGTGATTTGATCACTTTGGGAACCTGTTTGCGGGCAAATGCCTTCATCAAGCCGTGTTCTCCATATTTATTGCTCATTTTGTATATTTTCATTACAAGTAATATTCCTGCTGCAAGAATGATTGCAATACACAGGTAAGCAGGCAGCCCGATAAAATACATAATGGCAAAAACAATAAGCAGTGCAACTACACCTCCACCCAAATACCAGATATATTGCGCCTTTAATCCTTTGAACTCAATACTCTGATTAATTCCCTTATTGATCTGGTAAACACTGTTTGCCATAATGATTTATTTAAATTTAATGATGGGCTCTAAACAAGGTAATCATGTACCTGCCCTATGACGGCATATCTCAGAAACCTGTCGTCTTCATTTTCCTGTTTAAAATCAAATTCACTAAAGATGTTTTTGCACACCTCAATAAGGTTTATCACTTCGTAAGTGAGTGTTCCGTTTTCCTTCATCTGCCCGTGCTCCTGCGGAAACTCTTCTTCTATCACAGAAAGGATATACAGGTACCGCGATGGCTTTAGCGCTTCCGTCAAGGCGTTCATGCATAGCTCCTCAACCAGGTAAGGCGGCTTGCCATCAGCAAGAAGCTGTTCTGCCACCGGCATTATTGCATTCACTTTCTCTTCGAGATAGCTGTCAACAGATTGTTTTTCCTGCAGGCTGATCATCAGATCAGGATTGTTATGGGCGATATATGCCCACAACTTTTGTTTCAGCACACTTTGCATAGCTTCATGTTTTATACACCGAAGAAGGATTGAATTACGGTTGCAACCACTACTAAGAAAATACAACTGCCAAACCATGCGGCGGCTACCTTGCCGGTATCCTGGTCACCGGCATTCCATTTCTGGTACACCTTAACCGCACCGATCAGCCCAAGTAATGCGCCAACGGCGTACATGAGATTAGTACCTGCAGCAAAGTAGCTACGCACCTTCGTATTGGCTTCATTAATACCTTCTATTCCATCCTGGGCGTATGCCCCAAAGGTGATTGCCAGTAATGCTACAGTGGCACAAGCTTTTTTTACGGTTTTGCATACGTTGACTTTAATTTTCATTTCACACATTTTCATAACACACATTTATTAAAGTTTACAATCAGCTATTAAAAAAAACGGAGGCGCTTCACCGGCACAATACCCGTATCCAAACTTCACATTGCCCTTACGCACCGGGATGGACGGGGAGGCGCACTCCGTTACCAGGCTCCTACACTGCTTCTTTCCACAACACATTCACTTCATCCTCACTAAGTGCAAAAGCCCCATATTTTTCGCATTCACTTATGATCAGTTCATTAACAGACGGCCGGAGAGGAGAATATTTTATGGAAGGATATTCCTTCAGCACCAAAGCGAGGTATTGCTTAAATTCCTGTGGAATTAACTTTCTGCCCGAAGCATCTGCGATTACGGTTTTAAGACGGTCAACAAGATGCTCCACTTCATTGAACGCGTCATCTGTTGTACGCTCAAATCCATCAGCTTCCTGTTGTCCTGGTTCAGCATTTTCATGGTAGCGGCTACCAGCCATTGGCAATGCTGCGCCTGATTTTAATTTTCTTTTTCCGGAAACCAGGTCCCTGATGCCGCCGGAATAATACCGCACACCTATAAATAAATAATAGATTGCCAATGCTATGGTAACTGCAATGATGTAGTTAGTCCATGAAATGTTTTTTAACATGTCATTCTTTTTTTCCTTTCCTTACCCAACGTGGCAATATTGCCGGCTGCTGTGTAAGTTTCGGGAGCAAAGAAACATTCGCGAAGAAGCCGTTTCAAGTCCAACTTTTTGTTGTACCCAAAATTGTACCCCTGTACCCAATGATAACCAGGAACTCCTAATAGATTATTTCGAAAAAATTTTTTAAATTAGCAATGCAATATTCCCGCATTAGCCTCATTGATCATTTTTAAAATGAACAGTTATGAAAAACATTTGCCTATTAGGAGCTGCTGTTTTTTTTCTTTCTTCCTGCACGCAACTCAAATTAGATAAGGACCAGGCCGCCGCCGTTATCCGTACTGCCAGGGAATATCCAAAAGCGCTCGAACATGATGTGAATATGACTGACCCGGCAAGTGCAAGGAAACTGTTAAATGCCGGGCTGGAAGAAGAAGGGCTTGTTACCATAGACAAGACACAAAAAATAATAGATATCGGTAAGCCTATTGTGCATTTTACTGAAAAGGCAAAGCCCTATCTTATCCGCATTGATCCTAAGTATAATAATGTGGAAGTGGTGAAGGTTGCCGATGTAGATGTGGGCGAGATTACCGGCATAAAGGTGCTTGAAGATAAAAAGAGCGCCACCGTAGAATATACGCTCATTTATAAAAACATTACACCCTTTTCAAGTCTTCTTGAACAGGATCTTTCCAAGCCACAAACAAAGCGGGTAAGCCTTTCCCTTTTTGATTCAGGCTGGAAGCTGGATAAATAACAGTATTACCAATTGCTGCAAATCCTTTCAGCACATGGAAGAACACCTTAGCGGGATTAGCTCATTTACAAATGCTTACAGTGGCAATAAGGTGTTATGACGGTGCTGAAATACTACAGGCTAAAAAGAAGCCGGCGGTTTTAAGAAATTAGATTTATTATATTTGCCTGAACCAACTGACTGGATCTATACACTGCAACGGTGGCTTTCTAAAACCTCTATCCTTTTTCAAAACACTGATTTCCTGGTAGTGCATCAAAACGTATTTTATTTGTATTCAGCTTCATTATATAACGAAAAGGATATCCTGTCTGCGGTTGCCCGGGGAGATGAACACGCTTTCAGGCAATTGTTCAATACCTACAACAAAAAGATATTTTCCTTCGCCATGTATCTTACGCGGTCTGAAGCAATAGCCGAGGAAATTACACAGGATGTTTTTCTTAAAATATGGCTGAACAGAAGCGAACTGGCAGGTATCAGTTATTTCAATTCATACCTGAAAAAAGTAGCGCGTAATGTTGCGTATAACTACCTGAAAAGGCATAATCACGAGAAACTGATCTTAAAGGAACTGGCTCAGCAATCTCCTTACGACGGCTTTGATGCCGAAACTATGCTTCAAACAAAAACCTACCAGCAATTACTTTTTAAAGCTATCGAACAGCTTCCGCCACAACAAAAAAAAGTGTACCTGCTCAGTAACCAGCAGGGGTTGTCTTACGACCAGATAGCTCACACTTTGCAGTTATCCAGGAATACCATTAAAAATCATATGAAGCAGGCGCTGCGCTCCATCCGGACTTATATGAGCGGGCATATAGATACTGCTATCCTCATAGCCCTTGCACTATTCATAGGGGAATAAAAAATATTTCTCTACCGACTGACCCTGCCTCCTTTGCCAATTGTCTATAGTAGCAGTGGTACTCTTTGCTATACGCGCAAATTGATAGCCAGTCATGAATCTTTATGATGGAAAATGATGCTTTATATCTATTGTTTGCCCGGTACATAGACAGGAAATGTACGCCGGAGCAGGAAGAAGAGCTGGCAGAAATGCTGGCAGACCCGGTAAATGAGCCGGCGGTTAAGCAATTGCTGGAACAGTATTTTGACAAGCTGCCGGAGAGCTTTGAGTTGCCGCAGGGCAGCGCAGAGCAGATGTTCAGCGAAATTATCAATACGAAAACTCCTGCCATATCATTACAACCTGAAATGCTTTTAAAACGGCAAAGGATGCGTTTAATACAGATAGCTGCCGCCGTTGTTTTATTGTTCATATCGTACGGTGCTTACCTGTGGTTAAAGCCATTAAAAACAAATGCGACTGCAGAAACGGAAGAGATTACCGCGCCTTTGTTGCAGGATATACCGCCGGGCGGCAATAGGGCTACCCTGCAACTGGCAAATGGTACGGTTATTACGCTTGACAGTATTGCCAATGGTGCACTTGCTACACAGGGCGGCATACAGGTGCTTAAACAACAGGATGGTGTTATAGCATACGAGCCGCAGGCAGATAGCCCGGCACAGGACGTTTTAATGAATACCATTACAACCCCCAGGGGCGGGCAATACCAACTAACATTAACTGATGGCAGCAAGGTATGGCTGAACGCAGCATCATCTTTGCGTTTTCCTGCCGCATTTACCGGCAATCAAAGAGAAGTAGCGCTTACCGGGGAGGGTTATTTTGAGGTAGCAAAGAATGCCGCTAAGCCTTTCAAAGTGATATTGGGCAATGGCACAACAGTGGAAGTATTGGGAACTCATTTTAATATTATGAGTTATGAAGAAGAAGACATGAATCGCACTACTTTGCTGGAAGGATCTGTAAAACTAACCAATTCATCTGCAGCCATGTTGCTAAAGCCGGGTCAGCAGGCTGTAATTGATCATTCCGGGAAAATGAAGTTGCTTAATGACGTTGACACCGAAGAAGCCATAGCGTGGAAAGACGGCTTTTTTAAATATAACAGTGTAGATCTGCAAACTTTTTTAAGGCAGGCGGCAAGATGGTATGATATAGATGTGGAGTATAGGGGCAAAATACCTGCTTATAGCTTTTCAGGAAAAATACCGCTCACCGTAAATTTTTCAAAATGGCTGCGGGTACTGGAACTAAGCGAGGTGCATTATACACTGGAAGGACGAACGATCATTATTAAACCTTAGCCTGAGATCATTAAATATATTTTCTCGTGTAGCTCTTTAAAAAGAGCATCAGGGGCTCGTTTTTACGAACCCTTCCTGGTGACAAATCATGGAAAACCGAAATAAAAAGCCGTCTCAATTAGGTGTTGAGACGGCACATTGTTCAGGTTATTCTTTTTAATAACAGCGCGAACTGTATCTATTGTTTAACCCAAAACTATCCAAAGCTATGCAATTAGGGGCTTATTGCAATGGCATGCCTGCATGTAAGGCACGCCTTCTACAAACCTTGCGGATTATGAAGCTAACGGTCTTTTTTTCATTGGTTGGGCTGCTGCATGCCCATGCAGATATCAGGGCACAGGGCATCACCCTTTCGGGCAGCAACGTTCCGCTGCAAAACTTTTTCCGGCAAATTGAGCAACAAAGTGGTTACCAGTTTTTTTATAATGATGATTTGCTGAAAGGTACCAGGAAGATAACGGTGCATCTTGTCAATGCTTCCTTAGTGCAGGCGCTGGATGAATGTTTTAAAGAGCAGCCGGTTAGCTATGAAATTATAGATAAGCTGATTGTTGTAAAACGAAGAAAAGAGCCATCGCCAGCGCTTCCAACGGCTATTGATATTAAAGGTAAAGTAACGAATGAACAGGGGGAAGCGATTGCAGGCGCCACCGTTACAGTAAAAGGTACAAGCAGAGCTGTTTCCACTAATGAGAATGGAGAGTTTATGCTGTTCAGTGTTGACGATAAAGCAATACTCCTGATCAGCAGTGTTTCTTTTGAAGGCGCAGAAATAAAAGTAAACAGGCAGCAATACATAACCATAAAGCTGAAAACAAAAAGCAATAGCCTTGATTCGGTTCTTATTGCTTATAATACAGGATATGAGTACATTCCGCGGGAAAGAGCAACCGGCTCATTCGGCTTTGTTGATAACAAGCTATTGAACAGGACGGTAACTACCAATGTACTTGATAGGATAGAGAATCTCGTCACCGGCATATCTTTTAAAAATGATCAGGACGGCTTATTGATACGGGGGAGGAACAGTATATTTTCAAATGTGTCACCATTGATTGTTGTGGACAATTTTCCGTACGATGGCGATATTTCAAATATAAATCCTAATGATGTTGAAAATATTACTGTTCTCAAAGATGCTGCTGCTGCTTCTATCTGGGGGGCGCGGGCTGGCAATGGTGTAATCGTCATTACCACAAAAAGAGGCAGATCATCAATTCCACAGGTTTCTTTTAATTCCGCCGTTACTGTGTTCCAGCGTCCCACTTTGTACAGAATGCCTATTATTTCCAGTTCAGATGCGATTGACGTAGAGCAAAAGCTTTTTGAACAAGGTTATTATGATTATGATCTGGTAAATACAATATCACCGGGTCCCTTGTCTCCTGTAGTAGAATTATTGGCGCAGCAAAAGGACGGTTTGATCACAGAACAGCAGGCAACGCAGCAAATCAACCAGCTAAGGAATAATGATGTACGGGATGACTTGTACAAATATTTTTATCGCAAGAGTGTATTGCAGCAGCATTCTTTAAATGTTAGTGGCAATACCCCTAATATCAATTATTATATGTCTGCGGGGTTTGACCGCAATCTCAATGAATTGGTAGGTAATTCACTCAATAGAGTCACATTGCGAAGCCGCAATACTTTTAAGGTTACACGCAATCTCCAAATAGATGCCGGGTTAAACTATGTGGAGAATAATACTAATGCAGGAGGCAATGGAGGAATTTATTCGATTAACAGTGGGGGCGGCAAAGGTTTAGCTCCCTATGCTGATTTGGTGGATGATGATGGCAGTGCCTTGGTATTGGTTAAAGACTATCGGCATGGATTTGCTGATACAGTGGGAAGCGGTAAGATTCTCGACTGGAAATACAGACCTCTGGATGAGATCAGAGAAAATGAAACAACCAGCAAAATAAGAGACTATGTAATAAATGTGGGTATTAGTTACAAGCTTTTTCCTTCCTTGCTGTTAGAAGCAAAATATCAATACGAAAATTCTGTAACCACATATCAGCTACTAAACAGTGCTGAATCCTATACCGCCAGGGATATGATAAACAAGTTTTATCAGCCGGATGCAGATAATCATTTTCCCGTGCCCAAAGGAGGCATTCTTTACACAAATAGTCAGCAAAGCGTTTCCCATCAGGGAAGGTTGCAGGCAAGCTATAATAAGGTGATTAATGAAAAGCATGAATTTAACGTGGTTGCCGGGTGGGAAATAAAAGATTACACCACAAATATCAATGGTTACAGAATGTATGGCTATAATAAAACAGGCAACCAGGTAAGCAGTTACATAGATTATGTGACCCGGTATCCTCAATTTAATTATGGTCCACTTTCCCAATATTTCAAAAGCAACATTTTGAATATACAGCAGATTTCTGGTTTTGTGGATAGGTTTATTTCCTATTATGCCAACGCTTCTTATTCTTTTGACAGGAAATATACATTTTCCCTAAGTGGCAGAAATGATGCTGCAAATCTCTTCGGGGTCAGCACCAATCAAAAAGGAGTAGGACTATGGAGCGCAGGTGTAAGCTGGAAAATAAACAGAGAATCATTTTATAATTTAAGTTGGCTTCCTTATTTAACCCTTAGGGCTACCTACGGTTATAGCGGCAATTATTCCCGTCGTGCTACTGCTAAAACAACTGCCGTTTTTGGTACCAATGAATTAGGGCTTTATTCCGGTACAATTAAGAATCCTCCTAATAAAAACCTGCGGTGGGAGCAGGATCGGATCGCTAACATTGCCTTGGATTTCAGTAGCAAAAACGGAAGGGTATCAGGTTCACTTGAATATTATCATAAGTATAATAAGGATTTAATGGCACGCGCTCCAATTGATCCTACCTTGGGCGTAATAGCAGATCAGTCAAGCACATTTTTTGGTAATGTTGCTTCTATCAAAGGCAAAGGGACTGAGTTTACATTAAACACTATCAATGTTAATGGTAGTAAGTGGAAATGGAGTTCTGCTTTTCTTTTCAGCTATGCGTTAACAAAAATTGATAAATACTTATTGCCTTCGACATTATATCCCGAGGCGGTTGCTGGCTCCTCATTTAATCTCATTGTCGGCAAACCAGTGTTTACAATGTATAGCTTTCCCTGGGCAGGGCTTGATTCCCAAACAGGTGACCCCCTTGGTTATAAGGGAAAAGAAATCAGTAACGATTACTATTCAATCCTAGCCCAAACAGCAATTGACAGCCTCCTGTACAATGGTCCTACCCAGGCGCCCTATTTCGGGGCAATAAGGAATACAGTTTCTTTTGCCAATTTTTCATTATCCGTAAACATCAGTTTTCGTTGTGGATATTCTTTCCGCAGCACCAGTATTCAATACAGTACCCTTATCGGCACGTGGACAGGGCATAGTGATTATGCAAAACGGTGGAAAAACCCCGGAGATGAGAAGATAACGGATGTGCCTTCCATGCCTGATAATATCGTTAATTATGATGGCACAAGGGACAGGTTCTATGCTCTTTCAGATGCTCTTACAGAGAAAGGAGATCAGATTAGATTGGAGGACATCAGGTTAGATTATCACATCCTTCAAAAACGGTGGCATAAGCTGCCCTTTCAGGAGCTGACGCTATATGCCTTTGCGTCTGATCTTGGCTTGCTGTGGACAGCCAATAAAAGAGGTATAGACCCTTATTATCCCGATGGACTTCGCCCCGGAAAAAGAGTGGCGCTTGGCATCAATATCAGTTTTTAATTATTAAACAGATCAAATGAAAACCTTACTCAAATATTTAATAATCTTTTTACTATTGGTCGGGTGTAAAAAAAGTAAATTTCTCGATCAGATCCCTGATCAAAGTCTTATTATTCCCTCTACCTTAGAAGATTTCCAGGCACTATTGGACAATAAAGAAGAAATGAACGGGTCTGACGGACCTCATACAGGAGTGATTCCAGGGTTGGGCGAAGTGAGTGCCGACAATTATTTTGCATCCAAATCCTTGTTACCCATAATGCCTGCTGTTACTGTAGATACGTATATTTGGAGTGACAGTATTTATAGTTCTGCCGGTTTAGGACTTTTTGGCGATTGGATTTATCCATATCAGGCAATATATTATGCAAACATTGTACTTGATGGATTAAAAGACCTCAACATTAAAAGCGACCAGCAACCAGCTTACGATTTTGCTAAAGGCAGCGCTCTTTTTTTTCGCGCTCACATGCTTTACCAGTTAGCACAGGTATTTGCGCCGCATTATAATTCGGAAACGGCTGAATCGGATTTGGGCATTCCCTTGCGAATAGCTTCAGATGTGAATGAAAAAATTTCAAGAAGCACAGTCGAAGGTGTATATAGTCAGATCATGGCAGACTTAGACGAAGCGCGTTATTTGCTACCCGTGAATGTCCCGTTTAAGACGCGCCCCTCCCTTCCTGCATTGTATGCATTATTGTCAAGGATTTACCTCACAACTGGTAAATATGAAGATGCCCTTAAATATGCTGATTCATGTTTGCAGTTAGAAAGTGCATTAATAAATTATAATGACCTAACAAGTACATCTTCCTGGACTACCCGATCATTAAATGAAGAAATTTTATTTTCCTCCATATTGGTTCCTTCAAGGGATCTTATTGCTTATTATATGGCAAGGGTTGACAGCACTTTATATAAGCTTTATGAACCCAACGATCTAAGAAAGCGCCTGTTTTTTGCTGATGCCTCTGCTTTCGGTGACGACAATACTTTTTATTTTCAGGGTTCATATACCGGCGGCAGCAATCCTTCTTTTCTGTTTGGTGGATTGGCTACGGATGAAGTTTATTTAATTAAAGCGGAGTGCCTCGCAAGAAAAGGAAATGTGGAAGACGCAATGAGTACTTTAAATATACTGCTAAGGAACAGGTACGAATCCTCATCCTTTACTGATCTTACTGCGGATGACGCTGATGAAGCATTAAAGATTATCCTTCAACAAAGAAGAAAAGAACTGATCTTCCGCGGGCTAAGGTGGACAGACTTGCGCAGGCTGAATGCCGAAGGGGCAAACATTGTCATCGCTCGGGAAGATCTCGCCGGTAATCTTTTTACGTTACAACCCAACAGTCCAAGATATACTTTTCTCATTCCCCCCGAAGTAATGGCTTTTCACCCTGACTGGAAGCAGAACCCCCGGTAAAATATTGTGTCATAAGTATGCCTGTCCAGGCACACACTTGCCTGCATAGGCATTTACAGAATACCATTCCCATTACCTTAATTATAAAATATGAAACTGATCAGACTTACATTTAGCCTTATAATTGCTCTACTCGTACAATGGCTTACCGCTCAAACAAATGCAATGTCCCCGCTTAAAGAAGGCGATGCAGTACCAGAGTATGAGTTTAAAGAAATCCTGAATTATGAAACTCCAACCGCTAAAATATCCGACTTCCGGGGAAAGCTTTTATTATTGGATATTTGGGCGCCCTGGTGCGCCAGTTGTATTGCAGCTTTCCCAAAAATGGACGCTTTACAGGAGAAGTTCAAAAACAAATTGCAGGTTTTGTTAGTAGGGGACGATGGCTATCCTGAAGGGCGCATACCTGCCTATGTAAAAAGTAAAGAAGGTACAAATATGGCATTAAAGCTACCGGTGCCAGTAATAGAAAAGCAGGATCAATTCCGGCAGTTATTCAATTGGGTGGGTATGCCTCACGTTATCTGGATAAGCCCTGCAGGAAAAATTATTGGTATTACAGGTGCCAAAGAAGTGGAAGCAGCAAATATTGAGAGAGTTCTCAATGGAGAAAAGCTTCAGTTCGATACAAAGGTTTCCCCACAACTTATACAAAAGGAGGATAATTTCCTGCTAAACAGGTTCCCGGCGTTTGCAGGTACTAACATCTATGGCTCAGCCTTCTCAAAATACAATAAATATATTGCTCATGGTTTTGCTATTGATGATTATATCAACGATTCGTCCGGGTGTCGCTATTATGTTGTCAATACTCCAATGACGATTTTGTATTTATACGTCTATTCAAAACAAAAAGGGTCTCCGTTAAAAAGTGAAATAGAAGATGAAAAAAAAATAATTATTGAGCAGGGAGTGACGGAGAAGTTCAATCACTTTTTTTCCGAATACCCGGATATGAACTCCTGGCAGGCGGATGAACTTGTTAAAAACAACCTTTTTAGTTATGAAATAAATCTGCCGCCATTGCAATACACGGATTCAGAAATGTGCAGGTATATTATTAACGACTTTGATCGCTTTTTCCGGATAAAAAGTGGAATAGAAAAGCGGAATATAAAATGTTTCGCACTCGTACGCACATCTTCAGAAGATGGGCTAAAATCAAAACTCAAAGAAAATGAGTTTCCTGTTTGGAATCCAGACTATAAAAACATTACTATGCAGGGCTATAAAATCAAAGATTTAGTCCGTCAGTTAAATAATTCTATAGATACCAAATTATTGATTCTTGATGAAACAGGCTATACGGGTAAAATAGATATACAGATCCCTATGCAAGGCGATATTAATACGTTCAGGCATTCACTAAATAGGTATGACCTGGATTTAAAAGAGGTAAGCAGAGATATGGATATGCTTGTATTACGACCTGCAAACAATTGATATTCCCATTCTTTAAACATTTTAAACTACACCAATGAACCATTTCGGGTTTCGCTTTGTAGCCATTATTTCTATTACATTATTTAGCCAGTTCAGTTACAGCCAGGTAAAAGATTCCAGTGAGGCAAAAAAGGATACTACTACTGCCAAGCCTGTTGCGCCCAAAGCCTTTTCTGAATTTATTCTCCCTGACGCAGTAATAGATTCAGGTCTTTTTACTACGTACTTTCAAAGGGATAAATATTTTATTGAAATTAAAGACAAGGATTTTGGAAAAGACCTCCTCTTAGTAAGTCGCATTTCCAGAGGGGCTGCAGATGCCAGAGGGGCAGGTAATATGATAGGCTTTGCCGGAGATGAGATCAATAACGCAATAATAAGGTTTGAGAAGGGACCATCTCACAAAATCTTCATACGGCAATGCTCCTTTTCCGAGCGGTCTATGGACAGCACCAAAGCTATGTATCGTTCGGTAAATAGTGCGAATCTGTTTCCCATTATTGCTGCATTTCCTGTAGTAGCTTATGCAAAGGATGAAAAAGGATACATTTTTGACGTAACAGATTTTTTCAATGGCGATAATACCGTGATGTATTTCTCTGCACAGATGAAAGAGGCATTAAAGTTAGGGGCAATTAAAGCAGATCGGTCTTATATTTCTCAAATAAAGAGCTATGCACTTAATACCGAGATTAAAACAGTAAAAACTTATGACAGGGTTGCCCCCACAGGTTTTTTGGCAACCCTGTTCCCGGATAAAGGAAGCTCGTCTATAACTTTAGAGGTCAACTTGTCCATTGTTTTATTACCAGAGAAACAAATGCAGCCGCGTTACAATGATGAAAGGGTAGGATATTTTAGTATTGGTTATACCGATTTTGATCTCGACCCGCAGGGCATAAAAAACGTATCCTTCATTAAAAAATGGAATCTGCAGCCCAAAAGCAGCGAATTGGGAAAATACATGCGTGGAGAATTGGTAGAGCCGGAGAAGCCGATTGTTTTTTATATTGACCCTGCAACTCCTCCCAAGTGGGTGCCTTACTTAATCCAGGGTGTCAACGACTGGCAGGTGGCATTTGAACAGGCGGGCTTTAAAAATGCTATTGTTGGAAAACCAGCACCCACAAAGGAAGAAAATAGTACATGGAGCATGGATGATGCAAGGCATTCTGTAATTGTTTATAAGCCCTCTACAGTAGCAAATGCCAGTGGTCCAAGTATAGCAGATCCCCGCACAGGCGAAATATTAGAAAGCCACATTAACTGGTATCATAATGTAATGGCTTTATTAAAGGGTTGGTATATGATCCAGGCTTCCCCGAGTGATAAGCGAGCAAGAACACTTCAGTTCACTGATACCCTGTTAGGGCAATTGATCCGATTTGTATCCTCCCACGAGGTAGGGCATACTCTGGGACTGCTGCATAATTTCGGTTCAAGTTCAACTGTTCCTGTAGATAGCCTGCGAAATAAAGCATGGGTAGAGAAAAACGGTCACACACCGTCTATTATGGACTATGCAAGGTTTAATTATGTTGCGCAGCCGCAGGATAGTATTGGATCGGCGGGCATATTTCCCCGCATTGGAGATTATGATAAGTGGGCTATTGAGTTTGGCTACAGGCTGTTCCCAAAAGCCGCTTCGCCGGAGTTGGAAAAGAAGAAAATAAATCAGTGGGTAACAGGTAGGCTAAAGAACAAGCGGCTGCGGTTTGGGTCTGAAATGCTTTTATATGTTGATCCCCGGTCACAAAATGAGGATTTAGGCAACAACGCTATGAAGGCGGGATATTACGGTATCAAAAACCTTCAATACATCCTTCCTCATTTGAAAGAGTGGGTGGCTGCGCCTGATGAGGATTATACAGACCTGAGAAATGCTTATGACCTGTTAATTAGCCAGTTCAAAAATTATGTCCGCCATGTAACTACCAATATTGCCGGTATGTACATTACTCCAATGTTGACAAGCCAGCCTGGCAATGTTTACGAACCTGTTCCAAAATCAGTTCAGAAAGAAGCCCTGTCTTTTTTGGATAAACAGGTATTGGTCACCCCTTATTGGTTAATCAGTGATCAATACATAATCAACAATATAAACCCCAACGTGGTAGGTCTCATTGATAATTTGCAAAGCGACGTATTGAATAATCTCATGTCAAGAGATAAAATGAATAAACTTATTAACAGGGATATTGTTTCACCGGGTAAAGCTTACCCTTTAAATGAGTATATGTTGGATGTAACCAAAATTATTTGGAAGGAAATTTTTAGCAATAAGTCTGTTGATATTTTCAGGAGAAACTTGCAAAAATCTCACTTAAAGCACTTATTTGATTTGGCAGGATATATAAAGCCCGATCAGCCCGCTGCCATGCCATCCGGAGAATTTGTGATAATGCAAGCCAATAGCGATCTGGCAATGTCGGATATTTCAAGTATAGCAAAAGATCAGTTGTACTTGTTAAAAAACGCGATTCAGAAAGCGATCCCTAATGTAAGTGAATCCCTTAGTAAACAGCACTTAGCCGATGTACTGGGGCGAATTAATAAGGCATTAAAAGTCCAATAATAAAGAATAGAAAAAGGAGGAAATTTTTTTCCTCCTTTCTGTTATCAGAGTACCCCCGGGAAATCTATCTTACTATTCTGCATAAGCGGATCTGTACTGTTGCTGATGTTGTCGGAATCCAGGTTGATCCGGAAGCTGTAAAATTAGATGCATCTACAGCGTATCCCACTACGCATGTATATAGGTCTGAAGTTGAACAACCAAATGTAGATTCTGCCTGTGCCTGTGTCAGTGTAAACGCAGCCATGTCAGTTAATGGATTACTGCTACTTTTGGGGTGGGGAGTTACATCTGTCGCCTGAACTGTTCCCCCAGCACATATTATTCCTTTGCCGAGAGGGATTTGAAACCATATATACAGTGTCTGTGCATTTCCATCCCTTTTTAATTCCTTTCCCGCCTTTTCCGTATTTGGCATAAAGGCGAAAAATGCCATAGTTGCGAGTGTCAGGACAGCTAAGCCCAGAATATACTTTCTCATGAGATTTGATTTTTAATTTAATAGAAATTAGGTTGAAAATGATTTTGCCTCATCTTTCTGCCAGAATGATAAGCAAAATAAATGCTGTTGTGCCACGCCTTTATGGTGGATGAGCGCCTGTACGCAATATGAATTTTTTACCCTTCATAGCTGTTTTATTTATTAATACAATATAGCAGCAGTCTCCACTTAGCGCTCTCACCGGTTGCCTGATTTCCTATTCGAAGCATCATCAAAAGTAACCACGCACAATGTCAGTACGGGAGTAAAGATTGTCAGTTTGAGAGTGAAATTTTAACGGATAATGTTATAAGCAACGCGTAGCGTATATACCTGCACGTTATTATTTTTTCTTCCAGTAATCGCGGGGCATGTAGCCATAAAACGAGAGGAAAGCATTGCGGAATCCGCCGGCAGAGCTGTAGCCGCATAATCTGCCAATTTCCTCAATGGTCTTTTGCCGCTCTTCCAGCAACTCTGCAGCGCGCTGCATCCGCCTTTCCAGCAGGCACTGGCTGAAATTGGTGTCCAGTATTTTGTGGAAGCCTTCCTTCAGGGCATAGGTTTCCATCTGTACGCGCCCTGCCACGCTGTTCAGCGTCAGGTCGGTCATGTATTCCTTTTCAATGATCCGCTCTGCCAGCAGCACTTTTTCTAAATGATGCAGCGTATAAGGCGAAGGACGGTCGCTTTTTCTTAACAGCAGGTCCAGCAGCAATGCCAGGAGTGCCAGGGCATGATTGTCGTAATAAAAAGGACGCACCTTCTCATTCTTACGATACTTACGTTTAATGAACCGCAGCAGGATCAGCGCTTCTGCCGGAAGCCGTACGGGTCCGGGCGAAAGCTGCACCACTTTTTTTTCAAGCATGGCTTCATAACAGGGAATCAGCTCGTCGAAATACGGTATCATTTCCCTTACCTGCTGCAATGAGCAGTGTATTTCCAGTATTTCATGCATGATGCCCTTTGCCAGGGTAACGGATGTTAAGAAGTCCGGGTAATGTGCAGCAACGAAATGCCGGGCAGGAATTTCTGTTCGCTCAGCCTGATCCGAATCAATGATGATATTGCCGTTCAATACCAGGCGCAGCATCAGGATGGGCTGGGGGGAAAAGGTCCGTAATACCACTTCCTCAAAAGGAAAGGCAACACCATAATAAATATGATGATCGAGCAGCGGGATCTTTTGCAACATAGCCTGCCAGAAAACCGTTTCGGCAGAAAACAGCCTGCCGCCGGGGGCGTTCAGAAAATGCTCCTTTAAGGATGGGGGAACTACAGGGAATAATTCAATATTGCCATGTGACAGGCTGGTGAGGGTGAAATCCATAAGAAGTCTTTTTGCGGGTGTAACAATAATGTTGCAGTATAAGTAAACGATGGTATTGCAGGTAAGGCTATGGCTTACGCTTTTCCCGGTCCCCGGCAGCTAATTACCTGGTAATAGTCAGTTAGACGTTAACTTTTGCCTGACAAATTCTTTTTTTGATCTTGACACAGGAATACTTTTTTCGCCTGTTGTTAGTAAATAGCAAATTCCGCCTTCCTTGTTCAGGCTCTTTATAAAGTGCTTATTGACTATATAGGACTGGTGGCAACGGATAAATATATTTGCAGGCAATAATTCCTCATATTCGTAAAGACCCTTCGACACAACGATCTTTTCGCCGTTCGATAAATTGAATATTGTGTAATTATTTTCAGACTGGCAAAACACAATGTCATGAATACGGATAAACCGGATTTCATTTATAAGCGGAAGCGCTATTTTATCCTTTTCAGAATTCAGTTCGCCTACATGAGCCAGTAAATTCCGTATCTGGCTGTCCGAAAATTCCTTTTTATGCTTTTCTTCCGCCTTTTTTACAGCAGCTATCAGTTCATTAACATTTATTGGCTTCAATAGATAATCCAATGCTGAAAATTTGATAGCCCGTATGGCATAGTTATCAAAAGCCGTTATAAAAATAACCTGGAATGAATAGGAAGAAAGCTCACTAAGCAGGTCAAAGCCGCTTTTATTGGGCATTTGAATATCTAAGAAAAGAATATCAATATCATTGTTTTTAATTATTTCTTTGCCTTCATCAGCATCCAAAGCCGCATCAATCACATAAACAGACGGACAGTACTGCTTTAGCAGCAAAGCAAGATTGGTTACGTTATTTAATTCATCATCAATTATTACGGCATTCATGCAAACCAATTTTTAAAATAAAAACTAACAATTGTACCATTTTCTATTGCATCTATTTGATACAGGATCTGCCTCTCCTTAGTAAGCTCGTTGATACCTGCAATGCGCTCCTTCGTTAATAAAATACCAAACCCGTTTCCATTCATTTTGTTTTTCCATTGCCCATTATCAAAGATGGTTATGTCAAATCCCTGGTCTTTCTTATTTATTTGTATATCAATAATGCCCTTGTTTCCCATACCTCCAATTCCATGCTTTATTGCATTTTCAATACTGGGCTGAAATATCATGGGCGGTATTTCAACATCAGCAGGATTGATGGCTTTATCTATCGAGCAACTATATGAAAACCGGAATCTTAATTGCTCTATCTCAAGGTAATCCTTTAGTAATCCCAATTCTTCGGTAAGGGGAATAAAGATCAATTCACTGTTTTTTAAAGCGCCGCGAAGTACGGTGGAAAAGCTTGCCAGATATTGATTGGCTTTCTGCTTATCATCGTTATTTACAAGGGATTGAATAGAAGAAAGCGCATTAAAAATGAAGTGCGGGTTAAGCTGTGCCTGTACTGCTTTTAGCTTATACCGGGTCTGCTCAATTTTCCTTTTTTCTGCCTTCCATTTTAATCTCATTTGAATAAAGCTGACGCCCAGAATAATGATTAACGCAAATGCCCCAAAACCTGTAATAGCCAGTGGCGTCTGATACCAGTGTGCAGAGATTTTAATTACATATTTGTTAACCCGATCGGTTCCGTCGTACTTTACTTCAAGCTGGTATGTCTGGTTGCTTTTTAAATTCCGAAGCAAAGTAAAGTGCCCTGTTCTTTGCCATACACCCTTATCCTGCCCTGTACTTAATTTATATAAAATGCCAGAATCTTTATTTACCAACTGGTTGGCAAACACCAGTTCCAAATAATGGTTTGGCGCCACCATGATCGTTTCGTTATCTAACTCATTAAACCCTTCCGAATATTTTTTTTCTTTAACAATAGCAGTTCTCAAACTTCCTTTTGTGGTGTCATTGTTGCCAACTTCCCTGAATAAATGAATAGAAGGAAGCATCCTCTTTCGCTCCACTTCAACAATCTGAAATATACTTCCACCGGGCTTTCTAAAGCTAATATGTAATACTTCTCCTTCACTAATTCTACTTTAACAAGTTTAGGAGGTGTTGTTATTTCGTTTGAAACTCCTTTG
>CAYVEI010000047.1:0-26662 GCA_964450515.1 uncultured Terrimonas sp.
GGGTAGCTTTGGAAACGCAATTCTAAATGCTGTAACCAAAGGGCTTAAAGGTGCAAATCACGAAGTTGACCTGATGCATCTTGATAATGATGGATTTAATCCGGTAATGTCAAAGGCAGATTTGAAAGGTTTTGTGGAACACAAGCCTGTTGACCCACAGGTAATAGACTATAACGAACGTTTGGAAAAAGCAGACCACCTGATTTTCATCTTTCCGATTTGGTGGGATTTGATGCCTGCAATGACCAAAGGATTTGTTGACAGGGTACTCACTCCCGGAGTTGTCTATGACCACCATCCCAGAGGCTTTGGATTAGTACCTCTATTAAAAAACCTAAAAGGTGTAACTGTCATCACTACGATGAATAAGCCCAAAATAATGTATTCCTTACTCATTGGGAATTTAATCAAGAAAGCAATGCTAAAAAGTGTTTTCAAAACTATGGGTTACAAAAATCTTAAATGGATTAGCTATAATATGGTAAAGTCAGTCAGTCAGGAAAAAAGGGTAAAATGGTTAACTGATATTGAAAACAGGTTTTCAAAATTTAACTAAACAAAACCTGGTATTATGAAACTGAACAGAAACTATATTACCCCCTTTATTTCCCTGGTTTTTCTTGTCATTGGACTATCGGGCTTATTATGTTGATCGCTTAAAAGTTGCAATAACAAATAGAAAACAATCAACCCTTCTTCACCACCAAATGCACCAACCCCGGGTCATTCAACAGCCGTTCCATTTCCGACTGAATGATGTCCTGTATATCCTGTTTGATCTGTAAATAATTGCGCTGTACCATGCTGCTATCCAGCTTGCGGATAATCTCTATCTCTTTGTAGCTTTCTTCTTCTCTTTTTAGTGCCTCATGGTCATTGATAATTTCACAGTGAAAGGCTTTCAGGTCTATTTTATCATCCGGGTCGTCAGCTACCATGCCCACAAACTCGCCTGAACTTAACGCCGATATTTTCGACGGTGGAATAGCCGCTTCCAGTTGCTTTGAGCGACTGATAGAGGTATCGCCGCTATTGATAGAATAACTTTCCCTGTCCTGCATGATTTTTCCGAAGCGTTCCGAGAGCTGTTTGGCGGTATCTCCTGTTACCTGTCCTGCA
Organism: uncultured Terrimonas sp.; assembly: GCA_964450515.1. Classification (GTDB taxonomy): domain Bacteria; phylum Bacteroidota; class Bacteroidia; order Chitinophagales; family Chitinophagaceae; genus Agriterribacter. Next base: position 1,120 of record CAYVEI010000047.1, read on the forward strand.
ATGATGTTGCCTGTGATATTCATAATTACATCTGCCTGCTCTCTGCCATAATCCTTACGAAGCTGGCTGAAATCCTGGATACCTAAGCAGGTGGAAACCCTGTTGCTCCTTGCAGTGGCAATCAGGCTGTCCATGTTGTTCAAATAGATAGTCGGAAACTCGTCAAAGATCAAACTGCTTTTCAATTTTCCTTTCTTATTGACCTGCTTTACAAGACGGGTTACATAAAGGGAAAGCACCGCTCCATAGATCTGTATCTTTTGCGGATTATTGCCCATACAAACAACTTTCGGGTCGTCAGGATTATTCACATCGAGATTGAAGTCATTGCCGGATAACACATAATACAACTGTGGTGATGAAAGCCTTGCCATAGCTACTTTAGCAGATGCTATCTGGCCTTCCAGTTGTTCCATAACATCATTTAAGTAGGCATTCAAAAACGGGTTGATCAATACCTCGCATTCTTTAGCCGCTTCTGTTCTGAACAAGGTAAAAAGGCTGTCATAGTCAGCCTGCATCAGTTCTATTACGTGTGGCAACGTGCAAAATTCTCCGTCTTTGTATTTCTTCAGATACCATATAACAGCCGTCAGGAAATTGATAGGACTTTCCACGAAAAAATCGCCCTGACGTTTTATCCACTCTCTATTTAATCCCATTAAAATGGTGCGGGCAGATTCTGCCGCATCGGTAATATCGGTCATAGCAGATGGTTCCAGTGGATTACACCGATGGCTTCTTGTTAAATCATCAAAATTGATAACAAAAAAACTGGGCGGCTTGGCATATCTGTGCTTATTTTTCAGCCACGAATTGTAGGCGATTTTGGAAAGGTCATCGAACTTAAAGTCGTACACAAACATGGTAAAGCCTTTACGGATATGCTGGGTAATAACATGCCTTATAACAAAGTAAGATTTACCTGCTCCGGGCGTGCCCAATACCATGATTGCCCGGAATGGATTGATAATATTGATCCAGCTATTCCGTACTTTAGTTTTCAGTTGGTAACGTGCCGGCAGATTAATGGAAAACTCATTTTCCAGTAAACGTTCTTCCTGCGGGAATGTCTCGTTTTCCCTGTTGAAAATGTCCTTGTTATTGAGCTTGCTTTTGATGATCCGGGAAAGCAATGTGCCCCCGGAAAGCACCAGTAAAAAGCCTATTACGGTAATGCCTATATAGATGATCGCCTTCTCTTGCGCAGGCAATGCAAGCATCATGGAAAGGTAGCTGGAAAAATAAAGTAACAGCCCCGTCATAAGATAGGCAAAGGCAGTTTTATAGCCCAGTTTCTCATCCTTCCGTCCTTTGACCCCGAGCAGGGAAATTAACAGAAAGGCTAAAGAAATCAGCTTGCTTTTGACTAAGCTGCTGAATATTCCTGTTCGGTAAATATTGCCTAAAATGCGATCACTGAACGTGCCTACAAGCCCCCACTCCCGGAAAGCGGCATAGCAATAATAATAGAAGTGTGTCACTAAAATAACGATACTGATCAGCCTGGTCATGTCCAGGATTTTCCTCAGCGCCTGTTCGTTCTCACCTGTCTGTGCAGCCATTGTTGTATATTTTATGGGTTACCGGAAATATTCTTTCTCTTCTTCTTTTTTCTTTTCTTTTTGAAATGGTAAGGCAGGTAGTCTGATGCCTGTTCCGGCTGCATGATTATTTCCAGCAAGCTTTCTTTTTGTGCAGAGAAAGCAGCAGGCTGTTGAGCATTTTCATAGTCCCTGGTTTCTGCCGCAGCCATAGCCTGCGGCTGTAACCCAATACCTGGTTTTGGGGCTGGTGGCGGTAGCAAATCCTGCCCCGAAACGCTTTGAGGCAAACATCTTTCCCGGATAGCTTTAGCGCTGTACTGTTTACCTAATGAGCTGCCATTAAATACACACCGGGTGTGGTGATCCACATAAGTAATACCATAGAGTAAGCCTTCTTCATTTTGACGTAACGCGGTATAAATACCTTGCTTTTCCAATGCCTTTACCAGTTCCTGAATGGGCAATTCTTTTTTGCCCAACAAAGCCAGGTCAATGGCGTTCTTTACTCTTGCTTTATAAGGAAAGCGCTTTACTTCATTGTCTTTAAATTTTGCTTCAAGAAATTTCAAAGTGGGTTTATTATAAAAGTCGCTGGCTTTTACCGGTACGCCCACAGGCTTTCCATCTTCGTCTAATATGTGATAAATCAGTCCGCCATGCTGAAAAACTCTTGAATGTTCGCTTCCCCGGTCAGCCATCACATTGTATTGTTTCAGTACGGCATTTAGCTCTGGCAGGCTGGTATAGCGGTATCGTTCCAACACCGCATCCAGCACATTGGTAATGGCCCTTTTGGTTTCTGTTCGACCATACTGCACTTTTCCTGCATTTACCGGTGGTAACTGGAAAGCCTGTTTTCTTTTGCGTTCATCTGCCACAACCAATCCAAATGATCGTTCAATTTCTTTGCGGGCTTTTTCAGACTGGTTGCGCCCGATATTCTGGGTATCAATCCTGCTGCCGTCTTCCCTAACTTTTATACTTACCAAATGGATATGAGGATGCCCTGCATCAAAGTGCTGGTACACTAAATAAGGTTGATTGCCGAAGCCTGTTTTCTGCATATAAGCATCCGCTATCTTCACCAGTTTTTCTTTTGAAAGACCTGTATCCGAAGCATCGAAATTCAAAGAAATGTGTACGCTGTTGCGGCTTACATTTTCATTGAGCGCAGCCTGTTTCAGCAGGCGGTTGAGCTTCATGCTACCGCTCATTTTTTCCACATCTACCGGATAATTTCCCGCACCGATACACTCTGCTACGCCAGCCTTCACCTTGTTTTCATTGTAGTTAAAAATGCGGTGAATGGAATATCCTGTTTTAATTACAGCAACCATGATTCCGCCATTTTCTGGATACGGTTTTTCACCTCATCCACTTTGTTGAAAAGGATTTTTTTCTCCACTTCATAAGTTAATATCCAGTGTTTAAATTCAGGGATCTGTTGCAGGGTGTGCAGCTTTTTTACTGCCTGGTTAAAGTTGTTGCCGATACTGTTCAACTCTGCCCGAAGCTTTATCATTTCTGCCATAAAGTCGTCCAAAGACTTGTTCCTGTACGAGGTTACAACAGGCTTATCAAAGATGTTGCGGCGAACATAATCGCTCAGCTTGCGGCAGGTAGAAGCCTTCCATCTCTTTTCAATTTTCGTGTATTCGCCTGGCGTTAAGCGCAGCCCGATGATACGCGTCCTGTTTGAATTTTTCTTTTCCATCACTTTTTCATTTATCACTGTTCAAACTATACTTCTTCAATTCCCAAAGCCCACGAGTTCCGAGTGAAGGGCTTAAAATACCGGTTGTTAAACAACCGGACATCTTGCCGATTGCAGGAAAGTTGCAATCTTTCACCTATTGAAATCTCTTCAAGACATTTACAACTGTCCGGATCATTCATAAGAAGCTAAAAATGCTGTCATTGGTTAAAACTGATCTTACGGTTCTTTTATGGTTTAATTCAGCTTCTGTTTTTGATCATTCTTTTGCAGCTTGCCAAAATTCACTATCCAGTCATTAAAATCTTTATAGCTGCGATAGAGTCCGCTTTCGTCTTTATATTTATTACTCAGTGAAAGCGCATAGCGGCTGCAATTTTGTCCTGTGTTATCCCTGTCTAAATAAAGCCTGATAGCGCTATGTTTTTCCATAAAGGGACGGGCAGCTTCAAAGAATGATACCGAGTTCAGCACTACAAAATCAAAGCATTCTTTAGCGTTGTTTTGATGAACCGCTTTGAAAGAAAGGAAGTCCATAAAGCCTTCAAGCACCACAACCTCATCTGCACCATTATCAATGGTAGTGATGCCCTTGGGTGAGCTGCTGGCTTTGAAGTAAGGATTGCGTATTTCAAAGCCCCCCAAGTCATTCCGGAAGCCGATGCCATAGTAGACCTTTCCATTAAGTTCATAGCGGACTTCCCGGCAATAGCGATCTGCTATATCAACAGGTATATTGCGCTGATGCAGGTAGCGCAAAAGAGCAGTAGAAGAAAGTATAAAATCTTCTAAAACCTTTATCTGGCTTGCCGGTTCGTGTTGGGGCAAGGACTGCTGAAGTAGAGGCTTGTGAAGAGAAAGATTATTGCTTAAATTTTGCAACAATTCGGAGATCGTACAGTTGTAATACAGAACCGCGAAATCTACCAGGTTGCCACCTTTCCCCAAACCATGATCATACCAGCAGTTCTGCCTGCGGTTCACCTTGAATGAGGGCGTTTTTTCATTTCGTAAGGGAGAATGATACCAATAATCGTCGTTCCTGATCTTTGAAGGCTCATGCCCCAAATCTGACAGGAAATGAACCATATCTATTTCTTTGGCTTCGCTGATGGAAAGCCTTTTGTTCCTGAAATCCATAATCACACTTTTTCAAACACACAATTCAGTTCAACCGTGCGAAGTTAAACAGGTGGTTTGGGTTATACCTATCCTCATCATATTTTGATGAGGATATTTTAGCGCCCTGCAAATAAATTTGCATTGTGAAGTTTGAACAATTTAAAAACCTGCCTGTGGCAGATAAACGTGTAATTATGCTAACAACAAATGATGTGGCTAAAGTGTATGATACCATTTTGAGTATTCCCGGCATGAGCGAAACAGTGAAAATTGACATGAAGATTTCCCGCAAGAATGTATTGTTATTGCACAATGTCCTCAAACGTGGATTGATGGCTAAAGACAATGATAAATCTTCTGATTTGCTCGAAAGCATTCCGCAGGAAGCATTGCAGGAATTGCATGTAATTGCTGATGATTATCTTACCAAAGCAGGCTTAACCGAGCTTAGTGAAAAGCTTGCTGCCCTTAGTAAAAAGTAACAGGTATCGGTGTGCAAAAGTTTCTCAAAAGAAGGCTCATTTCCCCTAATACCTCACAAAAGAAATTCTTAATTTGCATCGTCCAGGTTCACCATTGAAAAATGAGGCGAGGGACACTGAAGGATCCCCGGGCATTTCATAATTGCAGCTCGGGGCAAATGTGGAAGTTCAAAAAACAAGATAGTATAAAATGAGAATCTGGTCATTGCATCCGAAATACTTAGACACTAAAGGTCTTTTAGCATTATGGAGAGAAACCCTGCTGGCAAAGTGTGTATTGGAAGGAAAAACAAAAGGATATAAAAATCATCCGCAGCTATTCCGGTTTAAGCAAATGAAGCAGCCCCTGCATGCCATCAATCATTATTTATCCGAAATTTATAAAGAGGCCGCATTAAGGAATTATATTTTGATAAAAGTAAAATTGATGATGCTTTTCAACCCGTAACAATGACGGTTACAAAAGGTCAGCTGGAATACGAAAAAAAGCATCTATTGAAAAAGCTGGAGGTAAGGGATAGCGTCGGGTTTGAAAAGTTAAGCCTCATTAAAATAGTTGAACCTGCTTTACTCTTTAGGGAAATAGAAGGTCCATCAGAACATTGGGAAATCCGGATCCCAGATAACTAAAAGAAAGAAAAAGGCGGAGCCCCGGACAAGAATGCCCGGGGGCTTTGCTAATTTGCTAAAAACACCTTCTATCGCCTCCACCTGTTTCCGGTATATGTTCCAGGGCGCCTTTTCCCATCATGATTCTATTTCAAGTAATACCTGGTGGTTTTTTATCTTTCTAATAAATTGCAAGTGTTCATTTATGAATTAATAGATTTGTAAAGGAAGTGAAAGAACCGCAGGCGCTAAAATTAAAAACTTGTAGATGAAAAGGCTGCTTATAATTATTTTTATACTTGGAAGCTTTTTGAAGTCAGACGCTCAAACAAGTTCCATACTTCATCATGGAACATTTAAAAAGGGTAAAATCTTAATGAGTTCTAATCCGTATAAACCTGACGTTTGGGAAAAACCCTATTTTGACAGTGCTATTAAAACAGCATTCCCGACAGACTTGCTTAAATCCCCTGAAAGCTACAAGGACAAATTGATTCATCTTATAGGAATTGTTGACAGTGTTTTTATTGATACCATAAACGAGACCAATACTGCAATCTTTTTTTTAGAAAATAAGTATTGGGATTATATAGAAGATTATAGTATCCAGGATGAAGTGATGTTCGTTTCTGAAAAAGGAGATGGTAGATTTACAGTTACACTTCCTGACATAAATTCCAGTGAAATTGAAATATTAAAAAGATTTCCGGAAGAAAAGAAACTGTTTTTAGTTTATGGTAATTTTAAGGATGTAAAAGATAATTATCCTGCCATCATTGCTCAACAAATTAAGTACATTGACTATGAGCTTTATTCAACAAATATATTTTCTTATGAGATTAAGAGAGATAAAAAAGGTAATGTGCAAACCGACAAAAAAGGTAAAGTTCAAATGACCAACTTTAAGTTTCTCAGGATAGCAAAAGCGGGACAGAATAAATGAACTAATGAATGGAAATAGGATTGGACTGGCGCCCAATTTTTAATTTTAATGTAACTTGGAATAAGGGAATGAATAACCGGGACTTGTTTAATATCTTGCTTTTATAAATAGTTCTTATGAGAAAAGAAAATACAAAATTTTTGTTTTGGCTACTTGCTTTTGTTTTTAATTTATCTATATCAAAAGCCCAAATTGGATTAAGGGCAGGAATTAATTTTTCCAATGTTGTAGGCCACAATGTTGGTGACGAAAAGCTAAATTTGAAAATAAATACCGGATTTCATGCGGGAGTTGTTTATGATGTTCGGTTGTCAGAGGATTTTGCAGTTCAGCCAGGGTTGCTATTTTCCACGAAAGGTTCAAAAGAAAAAGGGGTACCCGGGCCGGACAATTACACTTTCACAAAAACAGGATGTTATTTAGAACTTCCGATAAATATTATTTATCATCCTGTTTTAGGAAAAGGGAATCTGCTTTTAGGAGCCGGTCCATATTTGGGGTATGGATTAGGAGGCACATGGAAAAATGAAAGCACTTTAAATACAAAGGGAACATTGGTATTTGTTAATGACTTTAATCAATATGATAATGCTGGAGGTAAAAATTTGGTTTACGGGAAAAAAATTGATTACGGCGTTAATTTATTAGCTGGTTATAAATTTAGTGACAAAGTATGGGTTCAATTAAACGCTCAACATGGTTTAATGGATATAACCCCTTTAAAGGATGGACAAAAACTTGATGTGAAACAAAATAATATTCAATTTGGTTTTGCAGTTGGATATAGCTTTTAATTAAAAAAACTGTAACTGTTGCCCGATGCAGTTACTACACAAGTAATAGCAATTTTATTGTAAAAGGCTTCACTAAAATTAAAATCCTTTTCTATTTTTTACAGGTATTTTCCCATTAGAATCTTCTTTTAGTGCGTAGCATACAAGGAAGCTGCCCTGGCAATAAATTTTTCCCCATATTGCTTTTTCACACTATCAATCGCCTGGTACAGCCTGATCGCTTCGTGGGTATCCTGGAACATATTGATCTGGTAAGTGCCGGGAACAAGATTGGTAAGCCGCACCCCGATAAGCCGTATGAGTTGGCGCCTGCCGTATAATTCATCAAAAAGCTCTTTCACCTGGTTCAGTAAAATGTAATCCATGTTGGTATAGGGTATTGACCGTTGTTTGGTATGTGTTTCAAAATCGGTATAGCGGATCTTCAGGGTGATGCACCCCGTCAGCTTATTTTGATTTCTTAATTCAAAAGCAATCTTTTCTGTCATGCGCACAAGCTCTGCCTTTAAGAAAGCTGTATTGGTCGTATCTTCCTGGAAAGTTTCCTCCGTGGAAATGCTTTTCTGCTCACGGTAAGGTATTACAGGGCTTTCGTCAATACCGTTGGCACGCCGCCAAAGCTCTGTACCGTTTTTGCCCAACAGGTTTTGCATCAGCTCAACCGGTATTTCGCTCAATGTCTTCACGGTTTCAACCCCAAGCTTCAGCAGCTTATAGCCGGTTTCTTTTCCGATACCGGGGATCTTCGTTACGCTTAAAGGAGCAAGAAATCCTTTCTCACTTCCAAAAGGGATTTCAATGCGGCCATCGGGTTTTACCTCGTTGGTAGCCACTTTGCTGATCAGCTTGTTAGACGCCAGCCCGTAGGATAGAGGCAAGCCGCTTTCCCTCGTTACTTTATTTTTAAGCTCATCGGTAAACCTTTTGCACCCGAAGAATTTATCCATCCCTGTCAGGTCTACATAAAATTCATCAATGGAAGCTTTTTCAAATAAAGGGACGGAGCCGGTGATCACTTCGGTTACCAGTGCCGAGGCTTTGCTGTAAGCTTCGTAATCACTCTTCACCACGATGGCTTCGCGGCACAGCCGCAACGCAACTTTCATGGGCATAGCGCTGTGAATGCCGAATTTCCGGGCTTCATAGCTGCAGGAAGCCACCACCCCACGGTCGCTGCTGCCACCGATCAGTAAAGGCTTTCCCTTTAGCTTTGGGTTACGCAATTGTTCCACGGATACAAAAAATGTATCCAGGTCTAAGTGGGCAATATGACGGTTATAGGTTAGCATATTTTCTCTGTTTATACCCCACCCTCATCATGCGATGCACTTCCAGGCTATATACGCCAAAGTCTTCCACTACTTTGCCGGTGATCTTATAAAAGCCACCGGTATGCAAAGGATATTGCTGCGCCGTCTGCGGAAAATGCACCGTATCTACCCAATCCAGATGCCGGTCAACAAAAGTTCCGAAAAACATTTCATCATTGTATTTCGTTACCGCATGTTTGCGGGCAATGAAATATACCAATACTGTAACTGCCTTTCCAATATGCCCCTCAAAGTCCCTGGCATCAATATAAGCAGAAGGATCTTCGTCTGCCAGTTCAAAAGGATTGGATAGCGTGAATCCTAAAATTTCCATTTCATCGTACAGGTCGTCAAGGCGTGTATCTATCAGTACAGGGAGATTAAATTGTAACGGCGGCTCATTAAAAAGAGATTGACTGCCATGTAATGCCGGCTGGCTTTTCTTCTGCAAAAAATTAGCTTCCCAGAGCAATTGTTTTTTTGATTTGCCGGTAAAGCGGAAAGCGCCGATGCTGATCAGTATATTGAGCTGTTCCAGACCCGGGTGAATGCGTTCAATAAAATCCTGCAGATAAAGGAATGGGCCGTTTGCCCTGCGGTGATCCAGTATTGATTGAATGAGTTTATTTTGTAATCCTTTAATATGAATAAAGCCGGTATAGACCGTATCATTAATGATATTGGTGTATTCATCGCTGTTATTAATGCAGGGTGCTTCTATGATGCCACCCGCTTTCAGCAATTCCAGGAAATACAACTCTCTTGAATAGAAGCCACCGAAATTGTTGATCACGGCAACCATGAACTCTTTCGGGTAGTAGGTTTTTAAGAAAAGGCTTTGATAGCTCTCTACGGCATAGGAAGCAGAATGCGCTTTATTGAAAGAATACCCTGCAAAGCTTTCCATCTGCCGCCAGGCTTCAGCAGTGATCTTTTCATCTCTTCCTAAATCTTTTGCACTGGCAAAGAACTCTTCTTTAATAAGCCGGAACTGGTTGTTGGATCTGTATTTACCGCTCATGGCACGGCGCAATATATCGGCTTTGCCCAGGCTTAATCCTGCATAGTAGTGAGCGATCTTTATCACATCTTCCTGGAACACCATTACGCCAAAAGTTTCTGACAGATGTTCTTCAAAGAGGGGGTGCAGGTATTCAATCTTATCACGATTATGATAACGATATATATACTCCCGCATCATGCCTGATTGCGCCACACCGGGGCGAATAATGGAAGAAGCCGCTACCAGGGTAAGGTAATCATCACATTTTAGTTTCTTAAGTAGCTGGCGCATGGCTGGGGATTCTATATAAAAGCAGCCGATGGTATTGGCTTCCCGTATCTGTTTTTTTATCTGCTCATCATCGCGGAATTTTTTTGTATCATGGATATTAATCGCAATGCCTTTATTTTCCTTGATCAATCGCAATGCTTCGCGGATATGGCCAAGACCGCGCTGGCTTAGCACATCGAACTTATTCAGCCCGATATCTTCTGCCGTAAACATATCCATGTAAGCCGTAGGAAAACCTTTGGGCGGCATAAAGAGGGTGGTATAATTGAGTATCGGCTTTTCAGAGATCAGCATCCCGCAGGGATGAATGGATGGATGCGAAGGAAAGCCGTGCATCATGGCCCCATACTTTGCTATCCATTTGCCGTATTTATCGGTTGCATGGTTTCTGAGTTGTAAGGCTTTGATTTCTTCATCGGGCAAGCCGAATAATTTCCCCAACTGCCTTACAATGGCATCATGCTTAAATGTAGGGAAAGAGCCCAGCAAAGCCACATATTGTTTGCCATAGCGCTTAAAGATGTAATCCATTACCTCATCGCGGTCAGTCCATGAAAAATCAATATCAAAGTCAGGCGGTGATGTCCGTTCAGGATTTAGGAAGCGCTCAAAGTATAAGTTCAGCTCTATAGGATCCACATCGGTAATGCCCAGGGAATATGCTACTATCGAATTGGCGCCGCTTCCCCTACCCACATAATAATAGCCCTGCGCCTGCGCAAAGCGGACAAAATCATAATTGATCAGGAAATAAGCCGTAAAGCCCAGGTTGCTGATAATAGCCAGTTCCTTCTGTACCCTTTCAAAGGCAATTTTGTTTTTTGCTCCATAACGACGATGCATACCTGCAATAGCCAGCTTCTCCAGCAGCACCCGGTCATCCTCTGCAGAACCACCATAGATGCGCTTTGTTTTGTCGGTCTGAAAATCCATTTCAATATGGCAGCTATCCACCAGGCGGCAGGTGTTGCTGATCAGGAAGGGGTATTCCGAAAAATGCCGCATCAGTTCACCCGGTGCAAGGAATATTTCATTCGGAGAGCAGCAATCTTCTTTTTCCAGTTTGGAAAGCAGGGTATTCTTATCAATGGCTCTTAATAATCTATGCAAATCAAAATGATCTTTATTCTGCACGGTTACGGGATGCAGCACTACAAACCTGTCTGCATAGCGTTTCCAGTCTGTTCCGAATAGTTTCGGCATATCGGTTATGCCCAGCCCGATCCGTTCATTAGGTAACAGCGCATTGGGCGCTTTTGTACCCAACGGGAAAATGACAAAGCCATCAGCGCTTTCGGCAAAAAATGGTGCAGGGGCTTTGGGGAATTCTTTTTTTTCCACCAGGTGTTGTGACAGGAAATCATGTAGCCAGGCAAGTCCTTTATTATTGGCCGCTAAAAGGATATATAGTAATTCCCTGCCGTTACGGATCTCTGTGCCTGCAATGGGTTTTATGCCCTGCTCTCTGCATAAGCGAACAAAATCCCACGCGCCATAGGTAGAATTAATATTGGTGAGGGCAAGGGAAGTTACACCCAGCTCTGCCGCCTTGTTTACCAGGTTTGCGGGCGGGAACGTGCCGTATAAAAAGCTGAAATAAGTTTTACAATTGAGGTACATAATTAGTGCAAGAATACTAAATATTTTAGTATTTAATTGCTAATTTTTATTCGCAACTGATTATCAGCAGGTTTGCTTCCCGGATAGTTTTTTAATTGCAGCCATGAATATTACTACAAAGCAATTAGATGAGCTGGAAGCTTTTTTTAACAGTGTTACCATTCCACAGGTAATGAAACCCAATCCTGCTATTACTTATAAGGATGCACCCCGGTTTATAAAGGAAAACCTTGCGTTGTTAAAAAACAATGAACTCAAAGGCCTGCCTGCTGATGTGCGGTTTGTTGACCTGCTTCATCTGAAGAAAGCGCTTGAGGAAAATCCCGTCGAAAAACATTGAAGTGTATAATGCTGGTACTGTACGAAGCGAACATAGTCCGATGCTTCGCTTTAGTCCTCACAGAGAACAATGGGCAATGACCTGAATTTTAAACTTATTAAACCTGCCTGATCTACTAATTACGCAAATGATCTTAATTTAGCAGTAGCACTACCCAAAAACCAAAATTCCGGAAGATTATGACTATTAATAAAAACTTATTGCTCAATAATAAAGAGAACATCGTTTATGGAATAAGTTTGGCGTTGCTGCTTTTTTTTCTCAAATGGTTAGAACTTCGGTTTATCATATTTGACCATTCTTACGAAATCTATATCGGAATTATTGCAATCCTTTTTACTGCATTAGGCATTTGGCTTGCATTGAAACTTTCAAAACCGAAAATTGAAACTGTCATTATTGAAAAAGAAGTGTATGTTGACAAACCTGAAAACTTTATTCAAAATACTTCCCTTATATCCGAACTTGAACTAAGCAAACGGGAAGTAGAAATTTTAGGATTATTGGCACAAGGACACAGTAATCAGGAAATCGCATCACAACTTTTTGTTTCATTAAGTACCGTAAAAGCACACAATCAAAATCTTTTTGAAAAATTAGATGTAAAAAGACGGATACAGGCCGTTGAAAAAGCAAAGCGCCTGAATATCATTCCTTAAATGCTTGTACTTTGGTACAAAAAAGAGCCGAAGCATAAAAATAGCCGAAAGTATAACTGGAAAAAGTACTGCTTTTAGCACCTTTGCATTAACAAATAATCTAAAAATGCAAAAGAACATTCTTATTTACGGTCTTGTAGCAGGCATTATTGTCTCGGTATTAATGCTGTCTTCTATTAATTATTTCAGTCATTGCGAGGGCAATGTTGACTGGAATACCAGTATGCTTATCGGTTATGCTTCAATGCTTATTGCCTTTTCATTGGTATTTGTTGGCATTCGTAATTATCGGGACAAGTTCAATGGCGGTGTTATCAGTTTTGGCAAAGCCTTTAAAATAGGAATTTTAATTGTACTGATTGCTTCAACTATTTATGTTATTTCGTGGTTGATTTGTTACTTCTTTTTCATTCCGGATTTTATGGATAAGTATTCCGCACAAGAACTTGAAAACATGAAAACAAGCGGTGCAACTGCAGCAGAAATGGAAAACAAGGCAAAGGAAATGGCAAAATTTGCCGGGATGTACAAAAATCCATTCTTTAATGCAATGCTGACCTACGCAGAAATTTTGCCAGTTGGATTAATTGTAACGCTTATCAGTTCATTAATTTTAAAAAGAAAAACAGTAAAAAACTGAGCAATATGGACGAACAAAAAAATAAAACCAGTGTTTCAACTAATAACACAGAGCCTAAAGTAACAGGTATTGGTGGTATTTTCTTTTATTCAGAAAACCTGGATGAAACCAAAGAATGGTATTCCAAAAATTTAGGGATTGAAATGAATGATTGGGGTTCTTCAAGCTTTGAATCCAGGAATATCAACAAACCAGACCAGATAAATTCTCTTCAATGGAAACCATTCAAAAAAAGTGACGATTATTTTTCACCATCCAAGAAGGAATTTATGATTAACTACCAGGTACAAAATATTGAAGGACTTATAAACAGATTCAAAGAGAACGGGGTAACGATATTAGATGATATTGTTAGTTACGACTTCGGAAAATTTGTACACATAATGGACGCAGAAGGCAACAAAATAGAATTATGGGAACCTACCGCCGACGGCAGAAATAACGAGTAAAAAACCTACTAATAACCACGGAAAAAGGGTTGCTGCTATCGGTTTATAGCAAGTGGGCTGAAAAAATAACAACCGGCTGTAATCCTTCAATTAACGAATAAATGCCGGCAATAAAAATATGATTAAACAAATTTTAGCCATCATTGCAGGCTACACAATTTTTGTAGCGACATCATTAGCTCTTTTTAAAATTGCAGGACAAGATCCGCATGAAAATGCTACAACTATTTTTATCATCCTGGCTGCGGTTTATGGAGCAGTTTCATCATTTGTCAGTGGTCTTGTGACCCAACTTATTGCTAAAACAAAAACATTGACTGTGAATTATATCCTTGCTTTTATCCTTGCAGGTTTTGCGATATTTTCCCTCATAAAATCCGATGGCAGCCATTGGACACAAATTTTGGCAATTATTATTTTTGCACCTGTTTCAATTTTGGGCGGACTTTTTTATATTAAACGACACAACAAATAAGCCTGGCCGAAGTGCTAACAATGATAAGAAGCTAAACCTTTTACATATAATCTCCCTGGCGCATCAGCATGGTGCGGTATTTATTAAAAATACTGTTTTTGGTAACGAAACCAATGTACCTGGCATCTTTATCAGTTACCGGGAGAATACGCAGATCCTGGCTGTCCATTATCTGCATTACTTCTGCCATAGGTGTATTGATTTTAATTACTTTCTGCGCAGGCTGTGCAATATCTTTTGCAAGCCGGTTACGGTCTTCATCGTTGTTGCTTATCAGCAGTTCCAGCAGATGGTCGCTGAATATAAGCCCGAGAAGAAAACCTTCCTCATCTACAACCGGAAAAACATTACGATTCGTATGCACAATATCCATGCTTCTGCTTTTAGGAGTATCATCCGGACGCAGGATCACAAAATCTTTTTCTATCAGGTATTTTAATTTGAGACTTCTCAACACACTGTTGTCTTTATTTTCCTGCGACAATAAAGTGCCTTGCTCTGCAAGTCCCTGGGTATAGATAGAGTATTTTAAAATTCCTTTATTGATAAAATAGGAAAGGGCCGATACGATCATTAGTGGCACCATCAGCGCATAGCCGCCTGTAATTTCTGCTGCCAGAAAAATTCCTGTAAGCGGTGCATGCATTACCCCGCTCACGGAAGCCGCCATGCCTGCAATTATAAAATTGGTGACATTTAAATGTACCATTCCCGTTTGATTTAGCCCGAAGGCAAAAACAAAACCGAGCAAGCCCCCCACTACCACGCTGGGGCCAAACATTCCGCCATTGCCCCCACTGGCCATGGTAATGATGCTGGCAAAAGTTTTCCCCACCATAGACAAAGCGCCAAAGAGAATTAAAGCCCAGGCCACATCCTGGTATTGAGAGAAAAGGCTGTTGGCTAACAGGGATTGATAATCGCCATCGAGGAGTTTTTGAATCGTAATATATCCTTCACCATAAAGAGCAGGCAGCAGCGCAATCATAATTCCCAAAGTGATACCTCCTATCCAGACTCTATTATAACGGTTTTTTATTTTATCAAAAGATTTAAAAAGATAGCTGTTCAGTTTGCTGTAATAAACAGAATACACCCCTACCAGGATACCAAATGCTATGTAATACCAAAATGCTTCTATTACCCAGCCTTGGGTTACAAATGCAAAAAGTGGTTCGCTATAAATTATTTTTGATATAACTGAAGCAAGTGCTGATGCGATCAGCAAAGGAATTACTGCCGGTATGGAAAACTCCGGCAGTATTACTTCAATGGCAAAGATCATTCCGGCAATGGGACTGTTAAATGCACCCGAAATTCCTGCAGCAGCGCCACAGGCCAGCAGCAATGTGGTTTCACGATAATTGAGACCAAACAACCGCCCTATGTTTGAACCGATTGCTGACCCGCTTGCTACCGCCGGCGCTTCCAGTCCTGCAGAGCCGCCAAGTCCTACTGTAAGTGCACTTGAAATAACCTGGCTGTAGATGTTGTGAAAATCCAGTTTGCTCGAGTTGCGCGAGATATTATACAATATAGCCGGTATGCCGTGTTGAAATTGACTGCGCCTGATGAAAGTGCGGATGTATAAGATAGTCAGAAAAATACCGATGAGCGGAAAAAAGAGATAGAGGTAATATTTATATTGCCAGTGAAGATCGTTTTGTAAAAAACTGGCAATATAATGTGTAAGTTCTTTTAATAATGAAGAAGCGATACCACCGAAAATTCCGGTTACAGCTGCTGCCAGAATGAGGAAGTTTGTTTTGGAGATTTTCCTTTTACGCCAGTCGTTGGTTATTACAAGATATCTTAGGAGTCTTTGATACATTTTTTTCTATGGAAAAATGATTTTATTGCCCAAACTGAAAGCAATAATAAGACAAAATAGTTTTTGGGAAATTATTTATGTATAAAACTGTATACAGATCACAGAAACAATAATTGATTTCATTGAATTCATTGCCAGTAGATTTAAAAGTTATGCGACATTTGCAGACCGCCAGCAAAACAAGCAATTCAGCGCATGGCAATTTATTGAAAACAAAGAATGACACTTACCATCATACTGATTCTCATTATTAGTTTTAGTGCTTCACTGGTGCGGTCCACATTAGGTTTTGGTGAGTCATTAATAGCAGTTCCCTTGTTTCTTCTTTTTTTACCCGTAGATGTTGCGGTACCCTTATCGGTTATGTTATCTATCGTTATTGCTCTTGTGGTAGTGATACAAGACCATAAGAAAATTCATTTCAACAGCGCAAAGTGGCTGATCTTTTTTGCGATACCCGGGATACCGTTTGGCATTGTAATCCTGATCTATGGAAATGAGACAATGATCAAGGCGGGGCTGGGAATACTGATTATTCTTTACGCACTCTATTCTATCTTCATCAAAAGGCATAAAATACTTAAAGAAGATAATAAGATCTGGCTTTTTGTTTGTGGATTTTTATCAGGGGTATTTGGCGGAGCCTATGGATTAAATGGTCCGCCATTGGCCGTTTACGGAAATTTAAGACAATGGAGTGCAAAACATTTCAGAGCCACATTGCAGGCGTATTTTTTACCTGTAAGTATCATAAGTGTGTTTGGATACCATACAAAGGGCCTTATCACTACCGAAGTGATGAACTATTTTATCATTTCCCTGGCTACAACTATCCCTGCAATTTTTTTAGGACGGTATTTAAACCATCGGATAAAAAACGGTTCATTCTTTAAATATGTATATTGGGGGCTTACCATCATAGGCATAATTTTAATCGTAAGCACACTCACTTAAGAAAACAGCATGCCACGAGGTGTCGGTATAATGGAGGCTGATAGACTTCTATTGATATTTAATTTTGTGCATCAACTATTCGGTTCAGCGCCAATATCAACCTTCTGACTATACAGGCGTAATCACAGCGTATTACTTCCGTAATTGGCTTGGGGTAATATTAAATTGCCGTTTAAAGGCCGCTGTAAAATGATGAGGGTATTTATATCCGATTCTATCTGCTACTTCATTCACATACATGTTCTCGTCCAACAACAGCCTTTTTGCTTCCTGCATTCGAATAAAGTGCAAATAGCCAAACACGGTAGTATTAAATAACTGTTTGAAACCGGTTTTCAATTTCATTTGATTGATACCGGCTTTCCGGGAAAGCGCCGCTATAGACATCGGCTCATCAAAGTTTAGTTCTATATATTGTTTTATTTCATGAAGGCATTCAACATCCTGCTTTTTTAATTTTATTTGTATAGCGCAACCCTGTTGGTCCAGTTGCTCTATTTGCAATAGGAACAATTCTATGGTTTTCGCTTCCAGATATAAATTCTTAAAATGTCCCTGGTAGGATGTATCATGCATGTCATTTATAATGGTATGCATCTTAGGCAGAATAGAAGCAGTAAAATCAAGAGAAGGGGTTCGCAGGGGAACATGCTTACTGAAACGAAATAAAAAATCACTTTCCGCACTAAATAAAAGATTGAATAAAGTTTCAGGCATACCTACTTCAAAAAAACTACAGGCTTTCTCTTCAGTAGGAGCTATATATAGATTATAAGGTTCGGGCTTTTCCTGGTATACCACAAATTGATTTTCGGAAATCTTTTCCCGCTTTTCATTAATTATCGGCGACGCGTCGGTTATTCTGAAATGAGAAATAACGGTAGTTGTATCAGGATAAAATGATAAGACTTTCTCGTAAGGATTATTATATTTTCCCCATTTTAGATTGATCTGGTCGAGCGATACCTCATGCAATTCCATACGATAGCCCGATTCATCCTGCAGTACAGTATTCTTTTCAGAAAAGCCCTTTCCTGATCCCTGAGCATCTATTTTGTCATATATCATTTGAGCACTGTTCATAATACTTCTTATTGCGTTGATCAGACTTCCTTCTGCGTAGGGCCGGCCAATAGCAGCCTGAATACCTTTGCAGCATACAAAAATACCTTAAAAAATGAAAGGCAAAGAAATGAACAGCATAAAAGACACAGTTGATATCCTGCATCATATCGGTTTGATCAATTCTGATTTAAAAATGTCGGCTGCATGTTATGAAAGGCTCGGGTTTACGCTAACTCCGCTTTCTATACCTAAAGTTGTCTTAACGCCAGGTGGATTACCGGAAACACTCGGTGCAGGGAACAGGCACGCAATATTTTCGAATAATTACCTTGAACTTTTGGGAGTTGTGGATCCTAAAAGATGGAGAGAGGTCACTATAGAGCAACGTGGCCCTTACGATCTGGACTTACCGCTTAGCAGGTATGAAGGGCTTCATGTGATGCATTTTGGTACCGATCATATTGAAAAAGTAAAGGAACGCCTGGATAGACAAGGGGTCGCATGTTCAGCTATCAAGAAATTTCAAAGGAATGTTCAGACTAAAACCGGCGAACATATGATGAAGGCAAGATCAATTCATTTCCCTTCGAAAAGCAATCCTGAGGGCCTGATCCAGATAGCGCAACACGATACCCCCGAACTTGTATTTCAGGATCGGTATATGCATCACCGTAATAGTGCAATTGCCCTTATAGAAATTGTTGTTGTAACAGAAACTCCGGCTTCTTATGCCAGCAAATACGAACAGTACACCGGTCATCAAAGCAGGCAGATTGCAAACAATCATTTTGTTGTTGATCTTGGCCTCTCCAGGGTTACCGTAGTTAACCCGGATGGCCTCGACACTATTATTCCCGGCTATAAAGTACCGGCACTTCCCTTTATGGCAGCGTTTACCGTTGAGGTAGCCGGTTTGAACCTGGTATGCAATGTACTAACCGGGAACAAGGTACCCTTCTCAAAGGGGCCCGGATCTGTTATCGTTTATGCGGAAAATGCCTGTGGCTGCGCCGTTATTTTTAAAAAGAAATATCAAAAATAAAATAGAAATATACAATGAAAGTATCCATCTTATTGGGAAGTATCAGGCAGGAAAGGCAAAGCCACCGTTTGGCCTACTATCTCAAAAATCAAATGACAAAAAACGGTATTACTGTCACTTTAATTGACTTAAAAAATTATTCATTGCCGCTCTTTGGCTCGGCAATTTCGGTTGAAGAGAAAAAAAGCGTTTACGAGTTAAGCGCCTGCTTAAAAGAATCACAGTCCGTGCTCATTGTAACACCGGAATACCACAGCAACATTCCTGCAGCATTAGAAAACGTATTAGAATATTGCGGGAAAGAACTGGCAGGTAAGATAACCGGTATTGCATCGGCTTCGGCCACAAAGTTTGGCGGATTGCACGCATCGAACAACCTGCAAATTACATTGCTGAACCTTGGCGCTTATCCTCTAAGAAGACGGCTTCTTGTGCCCGAGATCCACTTCGCGTTCAACCAGCACAATGAACCGCTGCAAAATGAGATTAAAGAGCAGGCAGAGAAATTTATCAGTGAATTATTGTCATACACAGATTTATTAGAAAACAGGACATCTAAAAGCTGAGCAGGATAACTGGTTATGATTCTAATTTCAAAAAAGTGAACAGGTAAAGCTTCTTTGAAAAAAGGTCATAAACAAGCATGTTGCAGCAATTGTAAAGTATGCTCTCAAAACATTTTACACAATTAAAGACGGGGAAAGACAGCAGATTTTACGTTTTACTTCTTACAACCTTCATTGACTTACTCGGAATAGGTATCTTAAGCCCTGTCTTACCTTTTTTAGTTGCAAAATTTACACACAACAATAGTGATGAAACCGCATTTTATACAGGACTTATCGTTTCTGTTTTTGCGTTTTGTGAATTCTTTGCCGCACCTGCGTTGGGCGCACTTAGCGACAAGTTTGGCAGACGGCCTGTTTTGTTGTTTAGCATTGCAGGAACAATAATTGGCTACCTTCTTTTAGGATTAAGCAGTGCCATGTGGATTTTATTTCTCGGACGAATTATTGACGGAATAACGGCAGGGAACATAAGTACAGTATTTGCTTATGTATCTGATATTACAGAACCCGGACAAAGAGCAAAACGATATGGTGTGATTGGCGGAGTAATTGGTTTAGGATTTATAATTGGGCCCGCTGTTGGCGGCTTCGCTGCTCAATGGAGTCTATCTATGCCAATGTTTATCGCAGCGGGTTTATCCTTAATCAATTTAGTGTGGGCTTATTTCGCATTGCCTGAAACATTGAAGGAAAAAGACAATTCAACTTTTCGGATCAAAGATATTAACCCACTTCAATCATTTGCAACAGTCAAAACAAATACGGCTTTAAAATTTCTCTTACTTGCTTCAGTATTCCACTTCATTGCATTTGCACAACTGCAAGGCAATATCTCTGTTTTTTTTAAAGATGCTTTAAATTGGAATACTTCACAAATCGGACTTGCTTTTTTAATGGTTGGTATTGGCGACCTGATTACCCAGGGATTTCTTGTAGGCAAGCTAAAAAACATACTTAATGAAAGAAAACTTTCCATTATCGGGCTAACCATTGCAGGTGTTGCATACTTTCTTTTCACAACATTGGTTTATGCTCATTCGTCAATCAGCGCTTATTTGATTTACCTTACTTTTGCATTTGGCAAAGGGCTGTTTGAGCCGTCAATGGCTTCCATGGTTTCGCAAACTGCTACAGACAAGGAACAGGGAAAAGTACAAGGCGCTTACCAGGCATTACAATCATTAACAAGGGTCGTTGGGCCGGTTACAGCGGCATTTTTATACAGTATTACCTGGGCGGCACCCTATTTTGTAAGCGGGCTATTGACAATAATTACAGTGATTTTATTTGTACTACTAAAACAAAACGCGAGTAACAAATGACAAGAACAACTAAATAGTTGACATTTTCGGGACAAAAGACAACTCGCTTTAACGTTTCAAAAGATTTAAACGATATTAGCAAGAAACCTGGCAAAAATGCGGAACAGAAAACGTTCACCAATTTTTGGTTCTTTGTTGGTGCTTTTGTTTTGGCTGCCCTAACGCTATCGGCAAAAATCTATAACTTGTACTTTAAATAAACAATCAACTTCGGTAGCCGGGCGGGACGGAACGCTATTATCCGCACTTCGCCAACCTATATCGTTACCTGCAAGGCTAAACGACTGCACAGCCCGACACTTGTAGAGGTCTGCGGTAGACTTGTCCATTGACAAATTTACAATCGGACTTTGTGCGATACTTCAACGGCAGTTCTTCTGTCAACTTTTGCGGTTGGACAGTCCTTCCCTGACTTTTAGAAAAAATACCACGACAGACAACCGTTCAGACTTTCTGACAACGGCTATTTCCCGACAATTTTCTTTCGGTGTACAATCCCCAATCTGCAAGATTGCTGATTATCGTTTGTAGCGTATTGCCGGGTTCTGTAAGTTCATATTGAACCGTTATGAGTTGTGCATCTAAAACGGTTCGTTTTACCAACTGGTTTATTTCTAATTCCTTTACATATCGCTCAGCATTCTGTTGGAAATTTCTTCTATATCATTCAAAATATCGGAAAATCGTCTTTTGCCGTAACAGCAAATAGATGATAGGATGGATATTTTCCATTTCCCTTCTATTGTCAGATTTCGATTGGACATTACCCAGCATAACTGTAATCAGTCTCTTTGGGCATTAGAGCTACTTCATATTTTATATTCCATTCTTTTATGCTTTCTAAAATTGGTAAAAAAGCTAAGCCTTTTTCAGACAACTTATATTCTACCCGTGGTGGTATTTCCTTATAGGCCAATCTTTCCAATAGTCCGTCTTCTTCCAGCTCTTTTAACTGTTCAGTTAGTACTTTCCTTGAAATGTGTGGTACTATGGCATCTATCTGACCAAAACGAATAGAACGGGTACCAATTACATTTATAATTATCGGCTTCCATTTATTACCAATAGTGCCAATAGCTCTCGTAAACGGGCAATTCGAATTGCAAAATCTGTCGTCTCTCATAATTTTTAAAATTTAGTAGTTACCTAATAGTAACCAGAATATACTATAATGGTTACGAAGATAAACTATTGATGGTATGTTTGCGAAACAATTTAAAAATGAAGGTGCTGTAGGAGCTATTGTCGGCAGAAACCAGGAAACTTTAGATAGTTCTGTAGCTGAATTGGGCGATGGATTTATAGCCATAAATGCCGACGTAACCAACCTGTCCGACCTGGAAAGAGTGTTTGAGAAAACATCTGAAAAATTTGGTAAAATAGACGTGATTGTGGCCAATGCGGGTGGGGCAGTTACAGGAGCCGTATTTGGTTCTGTGGCAGATATTGGCGAAGACCTCTATGACAAGACAATGGATTTAAACCTGAAAAGTGTTTATTTCACTGTTCATAAAGCGCTGCCCTATATGAATGATGGTAGTTCCATTATTCTTATCGGGTCAAATGCCGGGCATCGGGCATATCCTTCTTTTACGCTTTATGGTGCTGCAAAAGCGGCTGTAATCCATTTTGCAAAAGGATTTTCAAACGACCTTTTAGCCAGGAAGATCAGGGTAAATGTATTATCACCCGGTACAACAGATACACCGGTATTTGGCAAGTTTATTCCTGCCGAACAACTGGATACTGTAAAGAAATACTATACAGATGCAATGCCGATAGGCAGAATTGGACAACCTTCTGATATTGGCAAAACTGCGGTTTTCCTGGCTTCTGATGATTCATCTTTTATGCTTGGTGCTGAACTCCTGGTTGATGGTGGTCTAACCTATCTGTCGCCCGCTAACTAATCATCTTAATCCATTTGTATATAATGGAATCACATTATAAACAGAAACTTTAAAAAATAAACACAATGAGTAAATCAAAAAACAACGTAGCGAGCTACGCAATTATTGGCTTCGGCAATATCGGCCAGGCCCTGGCCAGGTCGTTTGCCCGCAAGGGCATTGAAGTATCCGTTGCAACCACGCGCGACCCGGAAAGCTTTGCATCCGCCGCGGCCGCGATCGGACCCACAATCACTCCTACAACCGTAGCGGAAGCGGTCAAGGCGGACGTCATCTTTTTGGCTGTGCGTTTTGAATCGCACCCGGATGTCGCGAGGGCGCTGCCCTCCTGGCAGGGGAAGATCATCGTTGATGTGACCAATGCCTACGGCGTGTCCCCTGAGAAGTTGGGAGAACAGCCTTCTGCCCAGGTCGTGGCGCAGGCCTTCACTGGTGGAAAACTGGTTAAGGGCTTCAACCATCTGGTCGCTGCCATTCTTGAACAAGATCCGGCCGTACATGGTGGCAGGAGAGTCGTGTTCCTGGCGAGCGATGATGACGGCGCAGCAGCGGAGATTGGTGCGCTTGCGGAAAATCTCGGTTTTTCACCCATCCAACTTGGCGGGCTTTCGGAAGGAGGGCTGCTTGTGCAGGCGCGCGGAAATAGCTGGGGTCAACTGATCTTTAAGGACCTGGTCAAGTTCGACTGATGAATCATCATAGCAAATTATCAGGGAGCCAGGACCATTGCCGGTTACTTTTGTAGCTTACGCAAGCGGATAGCTTCCCGAAATATTAACCCCTCAAAGAAATAACAGAAATAATGAATAAATTAAAAAATAAAGTAGCGGTAGTTACCGGTGCTTCAAAAGGAATAGGTGCCTCTATCGCAAAACACTTTGCCGCAGAAGGCGCAAAGGTTGTTGTGAATTATGCTTCAAGCAAAGAAGAAGCGGAAAAAGTGGTAAAATTCATAACCGACAATGGCGGCACAGCCATTTCGGTACAGGCCGACGTATCGAAAGAAGCCGATGTAAGCAGACTGTTTGAAGAAACAGATAAGACTTTCGGCGCGATGGATATTTTGGTAAACAACGCAGTCTTTCAGCAATATTTGCCTATTGAACAGGTATCGGCAGCATCTTTTCATCAGCATTTCAATGTCAATGTTTTGGGCGCTATACTTACCATCCAGGCATCTTTGAAAGCGTTTAGCGATAAGGGTGGCAATATCATCAATATCAGTTCGGGCGCAAGCAAAATGCCTCTTCCTTCAGCCTCGTTGTACTCTGCCACTAAAGCGGCATTAGACGCCATAACGATTTCATTGTCGAAAGAACTGGGTGCAAAAAACATTCGTATCAATTCTATTTTGCCGGGCGCTACGGAAACAGAAGGTGCAACCAGTGCGGGTGTAACAGCTGGCAGTGAGTATGAAAAAATGTTTATTGCCAATACACCGCTTGGTCGCAGAGGTCAGCCCGAAGATATTGCAAAAGCTGCCGTATTTCTTGCTTCCGATGACGCAGCGTGGATTACGGGAGAGCAAATTTCCGTTTCGGGTGGTATGTATGGTTTTTAAGTTCATAAACTCAAAAAAAACGAAAGGCAATGGGACGGAATTATTGGTTGACGGTGGTTTCACCAACTAAGCACAGAAATAAGTCTGAAACAGCCACTACTTAGCACTAAAAGCCACAGATACACAAGTTATCCGTGGCTTTTTGCTTTAACCGGATTAGGCAGGTTGCGGCTATGGAGCTACCAAATGAGGGACAACAAAGAAAAATAGAGCAAGAAATTTTAAAAGACCCAAAAAGCTTTTGTAAATCTGATGTTGGACAAGCTTTATTCAATGACAGTTTTAACTTAGACAACTAAACAAAGCACAGGAAATATTCAGCGCCATCTCACCCTTGGAAAATAAGATTTATTTTAGCCTAATGGCAAATGTTTTTAGGTGTGTTCGTAGATTTGAGTGTTGACAGAAATATTTTTCGAACTGCGATTTGCCAATAAATCAAAATGAAATGGCTTGGAATTTATAATTAAATATTGGGCTCAAGCAACAGTCCTTATTTTCGGCATTGGCTATGTAATAAAAGTCATCCTTGAATTCTATATTAAGAAAAAAGAAATAAAATTTAATTTTCTTCATAAAGAAAGAGCAGAAGTCATAAAGCAACTTCATTTAGACATTATGGAAATGTCAAAAGAAATTGAACTCATGGCATTGGCTCACACACTTAACACAATAAATCAAGGGCCGACTAATCAGGATAGAAAAGATTTATTTCATAAAATCGTACTATTGAATGGGAAAATCAGAGAGACAGTTGAGAAGAATAGAATTTTCTTTTCTAATAATTTTGTTTTGCAGTTTGAGAGACTATTCAAAAATATAACTGACAACTTTGTCTTAACAAGTTTAAATAAAAATGCTTTGAACAAAGACGAGGAAAAGGAATATGTTTTCAATAATTCATCATTATTTCTAAACTATTTTAATAATAAATTTCCAAAGCTTAAAAATGTATTGGAAAAAGAATTTAAAAAGTATTTATAACCCCCTTGGCGCATCCGCTTGTACCATTCAAATCATCCTGTATAGCTCAATTCACTTAATCAGATATAAACTAAAGCATGTTGAACCGCGAGAAAGCGAAAGTTATTTGGTCTGTTTCAATGTAATAGCAATACAAAAATGCAATAGACAGATCGGATGCACTAATAACAATACAAAAAGTATAACGCTAAATTACTGGGAATGAGAAGTGATTATTTTGATGATGTATCGTAGAAT
This sequence comes from uncultured Terrimonas sp., assembly GCA_964450515.1. Taxonomy (GTDB): domain Bacteria; phylum Bacteroidota; class Bacteroidia; order Chitinophagales; family Chitinophagaceae; genus Agriterribacter. The sequence continues at coordinate 26,593 of CAYVEI010000047.1, forward strand.
AACATAAATTAGCGTGTTATATGGCACTAAATAATTCTCTTTCGCTATGGCAAGTGGTGACAGGACAAGG
>CAYVEI010000048.1:0-26524 GCA_964450515.1 uncultured Terrimonas sp.
AAAGTAATTAAAAAGTGAACGGTTTATAAGTAGCCGAATAGTGAGTGGTTCCCCGGTTGTTGCTTAATACAGCCGGGGTTTTGTTTTATAAAATCAGTAGCTGTTGGTTTATCGTTTATGATGCCGCTTTGCAATTAAAATCCATATTATTCCTGCAAGCATACTAATCATTCTCCATAAAAAACTGCGGGCGCATTTAAAAACCGAATTTAGATAGGCGGTTAAACGAGATGCCTGCAACAGACTTCCTGTTGTTGAAATCACAGTAGTGCAAAAGCTATATCAGGGAACCCACCGGAAAACGGGCGGTATTCGTTTTCCGGCGGCTTTTGGTTACTTTTTCCGCAAAAAGTAACAAAGAAAAAATAATCTGATAGCATATATTGGTTCTGAGGGTAATAGTTTATCATTTTGAAATGAACAATCAGTTACTGTGTGGAATCTTTTTTTATCTGCATCTTATTGCTGTTACAGGGCCCTGTTGTGAAACTTCCATTGCTCACAACAAACTATTGTTATGAAACCCGAATACATACTGCAAAGCGATGTGCTGGATATTCTTTTTGAGCACCGCAACAAAGCCTATGGCGCCTATTATATACGCCGTCATTATAATCAGTATCTTTTAAAGGCATTGGTAGCAATGTTGGTAATGGCCGGCATGATCGCATTCCTGTTCACCAGGCAAAACAGTGAAATATCCGGAGCCGCTTTTACGATCCCGCATATGCCTCCCCTTACACCTTTTCATCCGGTGGAACCTGTAAAATTTGATCCGCCACCACCCAGGGTGCAGCCTTCTCCAAGGGAGGCGGCATCGCAGCATTTTGCTTCCATACGAATCGTTCCGCCAACAGAAACAATAGAAGAGCCGCTGCCGGATATATCTGCTTTGGCTGATAAGCAAATAGCGCTTACTACCGTTGACGGGCCCTTTTCGGGAGATGTGGTAACGCCGCCTGTAGTGGAGCAGTTGGGCGGGGAAGGAAATGTTGTTCCCGGGCCGGAGCATATGCAAGCCTATACCAGCAGCAATGTAGATGAAGCTGCTGAATATCCGGGAGGGCTGAAAGCCATGATGCGTTTCTTACAGCGAAACCTGCGCGACCCGGTAGCAGAAAGAACGGAAGCTTCGAGAATAAGCATTCGCTTTGTGGTAAATGAAGACGGAACGGTAGGTAACTTTAAGGTTATTCGAACCGGTGGGGAAAAGATGGATCAGCAGGTTATAAAAGTGTTGCAAAAAATGCCCAGATGGAAAGCCGCAAAGAAAAACGGCAGAAATGTAGCCATGTATTTTGTGCAGCCGGTAAGTTTTGAAGTCGTAAAAGATTAAGGGTTCATCAATTTTTAATAGGCGTAGTTGCGGCATTTATCAAAGGATTTGCTAACTTGCCCACTCCCTTAAACTTTACCTGATGTCGGTACAACAGAACTGGGAAGAGCAGAAACGGAAAAAAAATGCATTTTTTCACTCCCTGTATGATTATACAATGGGCATATTATGGCTGGGGTTGGGGCTCTTTTTTTTATTTAATAAGAGATGGAACATTGAGTGGATGAAGAGTGATCCGGTTATAGACACCCTTTTTGGCGCCGTGGGAATAGCTTACGGACTATTCCGCCTGTACAGGGGATATCAGCGGAAATACTTTAAAAAATGAATAGTATTAATTATATTTATACTATGTTGCGTACAGGATTTTATGTAATTATGTTATTTGTGCTGGTGGGTTGTAATGGCGAAAGCAATATGCGAACAATAGCGGGTAATGACGACCTTAAATCGGGTACGATTCATATCAGTGTGGATGAATCTTTTAAGCCCATTATAGACTCACAGATCAGGGTCTTTATGTCGCAGTTTCCTGAAGCTACCATTATCCCTCATTATAAAGCGGAAGCGGATTGTTTAAGAGATTTGCTCAACGACAGTATCCGGCTGGTGATCGTTACCCGCGGATTAAGTGAACAGGAAGTTAAATCTTTAAAAGATACCTTAAGATTTGCACCTCCCTGGGGGAAAATAGCGACTGATGCTATATCCGTTATTGTAAATAATAAATCGGAAGATTCCCTTTTTACCATGGGAGAGATCAGGTCTTTGATGAATGGCACCAGCGGATACAGGCTCAACCCCGTATTAGATGGTAATGCGGCAACAAGCACGGTTCGTTTTATGATAGATTCGGTGCTTAAGGGTAAGCCCCTGTCGCCTGAAGTAACTGCTGCCAAAACGAGCCAGGGTGTAATTGATTATGTAGCGCAAAATGAACACGCAATAGGATTTCTGGGGGTAAGCTGGATAGGAAACCCGGAAGATAAGCAGCAACTGGCTTTTCTTTCCAAAGTAAGAGTGGCTTCCATAGAGGCAAGAGACGATCCCGGCAAATTCATAAAACCTTATCAGGCCAATATTGCTACTAAAAGATATCCTATGGTACGCGGTTTGTATTATATTGTAAAAGAAAACTATAGCGGGTTGGGCAGGGGGTTTACTAATTTTTTGAAGAGCGAAAAAGGACAGCTTATATTTCAAAGAGCCTATCTTGTTCCATCCAATATGCAGTTTACTATACGATCAGCCCAAATAAAGGAAGAATAATTTTTAATATATTTATTTACCAAAACCAAAATTTCAAATCAAAAATGATGAAGCACACAATCAGATTTATGGTAGCTGCTGTTGTACTGTGCAATGTTGCTTTTGCGCAATCAGTAGATGAAGGAAGAAAATTCTTTTACTACGAAAAGTATAATAGCGCAAAAGAAACCCTTGAAAAAGCGCTTGCAGCAAAACCCGATGATGTGGACGCCGCTTATTGGTTGGGGCAAACATTAATTGAGTTAAATGATATTGCAGGTGCTGCAAAAGTGTATCAAACGGCTTTACAGGCTAAGGGCAGCGATCCTTTATTGCTGGTTGGCATGGGGCATGTTGAACTGCTTGAGCATAAGGGCAACGACGCGCGCCAGCGCTTTGAAACCGCCATCAGCCTTACAAAAGGTAAAGATGTGAATATTTTGAACGCAGTGGGCCGCGCTAATGCGGATGCTCCCGACGGAGACGCAAAATATGCCATTGAAAAATTAAAGCAGGCAACAGAAGTGAGGCGGTTCAAAGAGCCTTTCGTATACATTAATATGGGCGATGCTTACCGCAAATTATTAGATGGCGGCGCGGCGGTAACTGCCTATCAGAACGCGCTTTCGCTTGATCCTAAACTGGCAGAGGCGGAGTATAAGATCGGCAAAATTTATGTTACACAGGGACAGGAGCAGGCCGGCATATTCCTGAAACATTATGAGGAAGCCATTACGCTTGATCCGGCTTACGCCCCGGCTTATTATGATCTGTACACCTACTGGTATTCGCGCGATGTAAATAAAGCAAGAGATTATTTCGGAAAATATAAGGCGAATACCGATTTTACACCCTCTGTTGAAGCGGAAGAGATCAGCCTGGTATATGCTTCAGGCGATTTTAAAGGAGCCATTGACAGGGCAGATGAAAAATTACAGAAAGAAGGAGATAATGCCAGCGCTAAGCTGTACCGCGTAAAAGCATATGCGTACGATAAATTAGGCGACTCGCTTAATGCGCTGCAGAATATGGAGCTGTTTTTTTCCAAAGCGGATTCTTCCCTGTTTTTGCCCGACAACTTTGTAAAAATGGCGGAAATATCTGCTAAATTCCCCGATAAGCTGGAACAGGCGGATAGCTATTTTGATAAGGCCATCCAAATGGACACGGTTATTAAAGAAAGAGTTGCTTTTGCAACCGCGGCATCTAATATGTACAAGAAAATTGACAACAGGGCAAAGTCAGCCGATTGGCTTACCAGGATACTTACCATAGATACCGGCTATGGCAAATTAGATCTCTATTATGCAGGTTGGGAAAATTTTTATGGTGAACAATACCAAACGGCAGACAGCGTGTTCAATTTGTACAAGCAAAAATACCCTGATGATATGCAGGGGTATTATGGTGGATTCCGGACAAAATGGATGGCAGATACCAGTGCCCTGGCTTCAGGAATACCCTCTGTTGCACCGGTTGAAGATGCTAACAGGTTCATTGAAATTGCGGGCGTTGATTCTGTAAAGTATAAATCTTCTTTAATGTTAGCCTACGGATACCTGGCAGGATATAATGCCAACACGTTAAAAGAATATGAGAAGGCAATATATTATCTTGATAAAATGATCAGCCTTGATCCCAATAATATTGATGCGAAGAACAACAGGGATATATTGCAAAAAGCGTTAGACCGGCCACAACCTAAAGCAGGAACCGCTAATAAAAGCAGTAACACAGCGGCCAGTCCGCAAAAGAAATAAGTAAAAAACGCTTGCATAGCTGAGCTGTGTTAAATGAGCAACCCGGGAAGTGATATGTGAGAAGGGAGAGAGAAATTCATTATTGTCCCTCTAACCAGGTCATCCCCAACTGAATGGCTCAATCGGGCAGGCGAAAGAAATAAACCCCAAAATCAATACTGGTTTTGGGGTTTATTTTTTTAAATACTGGTTATTAGGTAATGCTGCCTTATTTTTGTGGTTAGATTAATGCTATACCATACAGGAAACGGAAAATTGTAGTTCCGGCTGGCAAATAATTGATAACGCTCTTCCGTTTACTGTTGATAAAAGTAATCTTGAGACGAGAATGATACCTTATTTTTTACTTCAGTCCCTTCCGGCTTCTTCAGCTACAGATGTAAATAATTCATTTAATTACTTTCCTATTGCGCTGCAACTGCTTTTTGCGGTTGGGTTTGTAGTGGTTATGATGGGGGTAACGCATTGGCTGGGCCCAAAAAGACCCACGGCCGAAAAGCTCGAAAATTTTGAAAGCGGTATTGAGATCAGCGGAAATGCCCGCCAGCCGCTGGCGGTTAAATATTTCCTGGTAGCTATATTGTTTGTATTGTTTGATGTGGAAGTGATCTTTTTTTATCCCTATGCGGTAAATTTCAGGGAACTGGGCTGGGAAGGCTTTGTGGCTGTGCTTGCTTTTGTTGGCTTTTTTATCGCAGGATTTTACTATATTATAAAAAAAGGCGCCCTGAAATGGGAAGATTAGTGGCAGTTGTTATTTAAAATTTATAATTATGGCACGTCCGGTTCGCTTTAATATAACACCAAAAGAAAGAGATCATGGGGGGCATATTGGTATAGCTAATGCCCCGGAAGGATACACAGGGGAAGGCTTTTTTACTACAAAGCTCAGCGAAGTAGTTGGGCTGGCGCGCAAAAACTCGCTGTGGCCGCTGCCATTTGCTACTTCCTGCTGCGGTATCGAATTTATGGCCACCATGGGAGCGCATTATGATTTTGGCAGGTTTGGCTCAGAAAGAATGGGGTTTACACCCCGCCAGTGCGATATGCTAATGGTAATGGGCACGATAGCAAAAAAAATGGGGCCTGTGCTGCGGCAGGTATATATACAAATGTCGGAGCCCCGCTGGGTAATAGCGGTAGGCGCCTGTGCATCCAGCGGTGGTATTTTTGACAGCTATTCCGTATTGCAGGGTATAGATCAGATCATTCCGGTAGATGTATATGTGCCCGGTTGCCCGCCCAGGCCCGAAGGTATATTAGACGGCGTGCTGGCCCTGCAGGAACTGGTAGGTAAGGAAAGCATCAGGAGAAGGAACGGAGAAAAGTATCAGCAGCTAATGTTGAGTTACGGGATACAGTAGGGGGTGATAAGTGGTAAGTGGTAAGATGTCAAGTCTCATCGTTAGAAGGGAAAGGTAAAACGCGGGCATTTCACGTCTGTCATCTTACGATTAATATAGTAGCAGCAGGTAATACCATATTTGGGCATCATGCTAAAGAACAGAAAGTATTATTATAAAGATTATAGATGGAGTTAACCAACGATCATATTAAAAAACGTTTAACGGAGCAGTTTGGCGAGGAAGCGGCCAACTTCACGGAACCATACGGCATGCTCACATTTGAGGTACCCAAAGCGCTCAATCTTAAGGTACTTCAGTTTTTATATGATGATCCTGAATTGAGGTTTCAGTTCCTTACCGACCTGCAGGCTGTGCATTACCCCGATAATAAAGGCAGGGAACTGGCAGTAGTATATCACCTGCACAATATCAGGGATAATGTGCGTATACGCTTTAAAATATTTACCGCTATAGAAAACCCGGATATATATACCGCCACGCAGTTGTATGCATGCGCGAACTGGATGGAAAGAGAAACCTATGATTTCTTTGGGGTTAATTTTGTAGGGCATCCCGATCTTAAACGCATACTGAACGTGGAAGAAATGGATTATTTTCCAATGCGGAAAGAGTATCCGCTGGAAGACCAGACAAGAGCTGATAAAGACGATGAAATGTTTGGCAGGTAAGATAATGAGGTGAAGCTGATTAATCAATACAAGAAAATGCCCGTAAGGGTAATGTATGACAGAAGATGTATTATCATATAGTGGAGAGCAAAATATAAAGCTGCCCGATGGTTCCATAGAAAGGCAAACCACTACGCTTAACCTGGGGCCCACGCATCCCGCAACGCATGGCGTTTTTCAGAATATTCTGGAAGTAGACGGAGAAAGGGTGGTATCGGCCGAGGCAACGGTAGGCTATATCCATCGCGCATTTGAAAAAATTGCGGAACGGCGGCCGCTCTACCAGATCACCACATTAACCGACAGACTGAACTATTGCTCAAGTCCTATTAATAATATGGGCTGGCACATGACCTGTGAAAAATTGCTTGGCGTGGAAACGCCGAAACGCGTAGATTACCTGCGCGTTATTATTATGGAGCTGGCCCGGATAACCGACCATGTTATCTGTAATTCGGTGATAGGGGTAGATTCGGGTGCGCTTTCGGTATTCCTGTATGTAATGCAGTACCGCGAGCTGGTATATGAGATCTATGAAGAAATTTGCGGATCACGGCTCACCACAAATATTGGCAGGATAGGCGGGTTTGAAAGAAATTTTAATGCTACCGCCTGGCAAAAGTTAGACAAATTTTTAAATGAGTTTCCCGCTGCTCTAAAGGAATTTGAAAACCTGCTGCAGCGCAACAGGATATTTGTAGACCGTACGGTGGGCGCCGGGCCAATAACCGCTGATCGGGCGCTGAATTATGGCTTTACCGGGCCTAACCTGCGTGCATCAGGTGTAGATTATGATGTAAGGGTACATACGCCTTATAGCAGCTACCAGGATTTTGAGTTCAATATTCCCGTAGGTACTACGGGCGATGTGTACGACCGCTGGCTGGTGCGTAACCAGGAGATGTGGGAATCCTTAAAAATTATACGGCAGGCATACGAGAAGGTACAGCAGTTCAAAGGTGAAGCATCCGAAATATACCATGCCAATGTGCCGGAATATTATCTTCCTCCTAAACAGGATGTATACACGAAAATGGAGGCCCTGATCTGGCATTTTAAAATTATTATGGGCGAAACCGAAATCCCGGCTGGTGAAGTATATCATAGTGTGGAAGGTGGTAATGGCGAGCTGGGCTTTTATCTCATCAGCGATGGCGGAAGAGCGCCTTACCGGCTCCACTTCCGCAGACCCTGCTTTATTTATTACCAGGCTTACCCGGAATTAATTAAGGGTTCCATGCTGGCCGATGCCGTAGTGATAATGAGCAGCCTGAATTTGATTGCAGGAGAAATGGATGCATAATGGATCGCGTAAGAAAAATACAACCTGTTTTGCGTAAAGTTACATTTACGGAAGCTGAGGAGGCTGATGATACGTATTGGGCAAAAGCAACTGCAAGGGAAAGGTTTGATGAATTAGCGAATTTAAGAGTAATGGTTTTTGGTGGCGATAAGACGGGAAGAATAGAAAAAGTTGTTCGAAAAAGGCATTTGCATGAAGAAGAGGATTAATCTGGAAGTGGATTTCCTGGACTTTATTACGCTATGCAATAACCATAAAGTCAGGTATTTGGTGATTGGGGGGTATGCGGTAAGCATACATGGATATCCAAGAAGTACCAAGGATATGGATGTATGTATAGAAATGAGCCAGCAGAACGCAAAAAAAATGGTTAGTGTGATTAAAGATTTTGGATTTGGAAGTTTAAATCTGACAGAATCTGATTTTTTGAACAAAAATTTCATTACGCAATTAGGATATGATCCACTCAGAATTGATATCTTAAATGATCTGAATGGGGTATCTTTTGAAGAAGGATGGCAAAATAGAAAAATAGTGAATATTTCGGGGGTTGAAATAAACTTTATCGGTTATAATGAGTTATTGAAGGTGAAAGAAAAAGCAGGAAGACCCCAGGATATAGCAGATATTAGTATGTTAAAGAAGAGGAATAAATCGAAATAAATGAGTATTCAGTTTTCAACAGAAAAACTAAAAAAAATAGACGAGATCATTGCGCGTTATCCCGAAGGGAAACAGAAAAGCGCCTTATTGCCGGTGCTTCATATGGCGCAGGAACAGTGGGGCTGGCTGAGTACCGAAGCCATGGATTATGTAGCTTCTTTGCTCAAACTGGAGCCTATTGAAGTATACGAGGTAGCTACTTTTTATTCGATGTATAACCTGAAGCCGGTGGGCAAATACCTGTTTGAAGTATGCCAGACCGGCCCCTGCATGATCAATGGCAGCGATGATATTATTGCCTATATTGGCGAACGACTGGGTATTAAACCGGGTGAAACAACAACAGATGGTTTGTTTACATTGAAAACAGTGGAATGCCTTGGAGCATGCGGGTATGCCCCTATGATGCAGTTGGGAAAGCATTATAAAGAACATCTTACCAAAGAAAAAGTAGATACAATTATAGAAGATTGCAGAAAAAATGCGGCGGTAAATAACTAGTGTTAAGTTAAGCAAATTAGCGGTTATGAAAGGTGCACGTTTAAACTTTAAGGTAATTGTGATTTCCATAGCAACTGTAATTTGTTTGGAGGTGAAATAAAAAATTAAACGATATAAAGTATAGTATCGCTAATTATAATATGAGTAGAAAATTATTATTAGAACATGCGGGAGTTGAAGGTATCCGCTATTACGATGCCTACCGTAAAAATGGTGGCTATACCAGCGTGGAAAAAGCGTTTAAGGAAATGACGCCGGAAGCTGTTGTGGAAGAAGTGAAAAAGAGCGGTTTACGTGGGAGGGGTGGCGCGGGTTTTCCTACCGGTTTAAAATGGAGCTTTATTGCCAAACCCGAAGGCGTTCCCCGCCATTTGGTGTGCAATGCCGATGAAAGCGAGCCGGGTACTTTTAAGGATCGCTACCTGATGGAATTCATTCCGCACCTGCTGATAGAAGGACTGATCGTTAGCTCATTTGCCTTAGGCAGTAACGCTACCTATATTTATATCCGCGGCGAATACGCCTGGATACCTGATATACTGGAGCAGGCAATTGCAGAAGCAAAAGCAAATGGTTTCCTGGGAAAAAATATTTTAGGCTCCGGCTTCGACTGTGAGATATATGTACACCGCGGGGCAGGGGCATATATCTGCGGAGAGGAAACGGCACTCATCGAATCGCTCGAAGGCAAAAGAGGTAATCCCCGCATTAAACCCCCGTTCCCGGCAATAAAAGGCGCATGGGACAGGCCCACCGTGGTTAATAATGTAGAAACCCTGGCGGCTATTGTGCCCGTTATTAATATGGGTGGCGAAGCCTATTCTAAAATTGGTGTAGGCCGCTCAACCGGCACCAAACTGATATCGGCCTGTGGTAATATCAACAAACCCGGTGTATATGAAATTGATATGACCATCAGCGTTGAAGAATTTATTTTCAGCGATGAATATTGCGGTGGTATGGCCAATGGCAAAAGGCTGAAAGCCTGCATTCCGGGCGGTTCTTCCGTTCCTATTTTACCGGCTAACTTATTATTAAAAACCGCTAAGGGCGAAACGCGCTATATGAATTACGAAAGCCTCAGCGATGGCGGCTTTGCTACAGGCAGCATGATGGGAAGTGGTGGTTTTGTGGTTTTAGATGAAGACCAGTGCGTAGTAAAGCATACCTATACCCTGGCCCGGTTTTACCGTCATGAAAGTTGCGGACAATGCAGCCCCTGCCGTGAGGGAACGGGCTGGATGGAAAAGATTTTGAAGAATATAGATACGGGCAAAGGAAAGATGAGCGATATAGATTTATTGTGGGACATACAGGGTAAAATTGAAGGCAACACCATTTGTCCGCTGGGCGACGCGGCTGCATGGCCGGTGGCGGCGGCAATACGTCATTTCCGTGATGAGTTTGAATGGCATGTACAAAACCCGGAAGCGTGTTTGAGAAGAAATTATGGACTGGCGCATTATGCAGATGAGAGGGAAGTGGCGGTGTAGTTTCACGCAAAGGCGCAAAGGATAAGTAAGCCTTAGGACTAACCTGAAAAGAATAACACCAAAATATGACAGAAAATGAGCTGTCAAGATTGATTGTTGACCTGTGTTACAAAATCCATATAAAATATGGTCCGGGTTTGTTTGAGCATGTTTATGAGGAAATATTTTGTTACGAGTGGTCAAAGAATGGCATACCATTTAAAAGACAGCATGCTATACCACTTGTGCATGAATCGGTAAAGTTAGAAACTGGTTTCAGAGCGGATGTGATCATTGATAATAAAGTATTGATTGAATTGAAATCTATTGAAACTTTGGCTCCTGTACATTTCAGCCAGGTAAAAACTTATTTGAAACTGACTGATATAAGGCTGGGGCTTTTGGTAAACTTCAATGTTGTTTTAATTAAAGATGGCATTCATAGAATAGTCAATAACTTATAAAACTTTGTGCCTTAGCCTCCTTTGTGGCTTTGCGTGAAACATAAACTATGGCTGAAGAAAAAAAATTATTCAGGGTTACTATTGACAACATCACCGTTGAGGTAGAGCCGGGTACCACCATCCTCAATGCCGCAAGGCAAATTGGAGGTGAGGTAACGCCGCCGGCTATGTGCTATTACTCCAAATTGAAAGGAAGTGGTGGTAAATGCCGTACCTGCCTGGTGGAAGTGGCAGCCGGCTCAACGGCAGACCCGAGACCCATGCCCAAATTAGTGGCATCGTGCAGAACCACCGTAATGGATGGTATGATCGTTAAAAATATTACCAGTGAAAGGGTATTGGAAGCCCGAAAAGGGGTGGTAGAGTTTTTGTTGATCAATCACCCGCTGGATTGCCCTATTTGCGACCAGGCCGGCGAATGCGATTTGCAGGATCTGAGCTATGCCCATGGAACGGAAGGCACCCGTTTCGAGTTTCAGAAAAGAACATTCATAAAGCATAACCTGGGACCCTATATTCAACTGCACATGACAAGGTGCATTCTGTGTTATCGCTGTGTATACGTGGCCGACCAGCTAACCAATAAAAGAGTGCATGGCATATTAGACAGGGGAGATCATGCGGAGATTGCCACGCATATTGAAAAAGCGCTGGATAACGATTTCATAGGCAACGTAATTGATGTTTGCCCCGTAGGTGCTTTAACAGACCGTACCTTCCGTTTTAAAAACCGGGTATGGTTTACCAAACCCGTAAAAGCGCACCGCAATTGCAGTAAATGCTGCGGTAAAGTACATGCCTGGCTAAGAGGCGATGAAATACTGCGTGTTACCGGCCGTAAAGACCAGTGGGGCGAAGTGGAAGACTGGATTTGCAATGAATGCCGGTTTGAAAAGAAAGATATCCATGATTGGGAAATTGAAGGTCCTGCTGAAATTAACCGTCATTCGGTAATATCCCAGGGACATTATTCCGGGAAGGTGGGAACAACAAAGCCCAATGAAACCTTCAGCAAAATAATGAAAGGCAGGCAGCCCAACCTGCTAATGAATATACATAATGTAAGTGAAGTGAACCCGCCGGAGCTTAACCTGGCAGCCATACCGGGCCCGGCACATTCCAGCGATTTTAAGAAAAAGAAAGAGATAAATGATAAGCCGTCACCGGTGCAAAGTGAAAGCTAAATGAGGAAAAACAGGCAACCGGCGGTGAAGCAGCTAACCCTGTAAAGTATGATTCAACCAATTGACAGACTATCTGAATATAAAAACGTATGACATTACTCGCTTTTGATTGGGCTTTTACGTTGGAAAAAGTGATATTGATTGCTATTATCATTACCGTATCATTAGTAGTGGCCATGTATGCTACCTATGCCGAACGAAAAGTGGCCGGCTTTATGCAGGACAGGCTCGGTCCTAACAGGGCGGGGCCCTTCGGACTGCTGCAGCCGCTGGCGGATGGGTTAAAATTATTTTTCAAAGAAGAGGTGATCCCCAGTAACTCCAGTAAGTTTTTGTTTATCCTCGGACCCTGTTTGGCCATGCTTACTGCTATGATGACTTCGGCGGTAATACCCTGGGGCGGCAAAGTGGAACTGGGCGGGCGGATCGTTGATTTGCAGGTAGCCGACATTAACATTGGCATCCTGTATATTTTTGGCGTAGTAAGCCTGGGTGTTTATGGTATGATGATAGGAGGGTGGGCAAGCAATAACAAGTATTCTTTAATGGCGGCACTACGGGGCGCCAGCCAGGCTATCAGTTACGAGCTGGCAATGGGGCTCGCACTTATTGCGCTACTTATGCTCACGGGCTCGCTCAGCTTAAGAACCATAACCGAACAGCAGATACAGGGTAACTGGTGGAACATCGTTTACCAGCCCTTAGGTTTTTTCCTGTTCTTTGTTTGTTCACTGGCAGAATGTAACCGCGCTCCTTTTGATTTGCCGGAAGCAGAAAGCGAGCTGAATATGGGATATCACCAGGAGTACTCCTCTATGAAACTGGGGTTTTTCCTTTTTGCCGAGTATATTAACATGTTCATCAGTTGTACTATTATAGCTACATTATTTTTGGGCGGGTATGATATGCCTTTTGTTGATGAAGCAAAGCTTTCGGGCATTACGGCGCTGTTGGTTGGATTGCTGGCGTTATTCGGCAAAACCTTCATTCTTATTTTTATTTTCATGTGGATAAGATGGACCTTGCCGAGGTTCCGTTACGATCAGTTGATGAATCTGGGCTGGAAGACGTTAATTCCGCTGGCACTGTTGAATATGGTGATCACCGGAGCGGTAGTGCTGTTTATGATGAAATAGCATTGAATTAGTTGGGTGGTATAGCTGATAAAAATACTTTTGTACAACTTTTAAAACTTCCTTTACGGAAGAATCAAAGGAGTAATTATGGATGCGTTAACTCAAAGAGCCAAGATGGTAGACCGGAGGCCGATGAACTGGCTCGAAAGGATATATCTGTGGGAGATATTTAAGGGGATGGCTATTACGCTCAAACATTTCTTCAAAAAGAAAGTAACCATACAATACCCCGAGCAAACCCGTCCCTTTAGCCCGGTATTCAGGGGGCTGCAAATATTGAACCGTGATGAAGAAGGCCGTGAAAGATGCACTGCCTGCGGGCTTTGCGCTGTAGCATGCCCGGCGGAAGCCATTACTATGGAAGGAGCTGAACGTTTGCCCGGTGAAGAGCATTTATACAGGGAAGAAAAATATGCGGCCAAATATGAGATCAATATGTTGCGCTGTATTTTTTGCGGGTTATGCGAAGAGGCCTGCCCTAAAGACGCTATCTATTTAAGTGAAACCTTTGCACCTGCCAATTACAACCGCAAGAGCTTTATTTATGGCAAGCCCGATCTCCTTATCCCTGATCCGGTTACCCGGCCGGAAGAATATGCCAGGGCAAAAGGACTTATAGATAAAAAGAAAGATATTGCCCTGAAACATACCAAAACGAACGAATTAAAATAATGGGAATAACACAGCTTCTTTTCTGGTTCCTTACTATATTAACACTTGGCAGTGCGCTGATGGTTATTTTCAGCAAAAATCCTGTATACAGCATACTTTGGCTGATCGTAACATTTTTTGCTATTTCCGGGCATTATGTATTGCTCAACGCGCAGTTCCTGGCCATTGTAAATATTATTGTTTATGCAGGCGCTATTATGGTGCTTTTCCTTTTTGTAGTGATGCTTATGAACCTTAATATGCCCCCTCCGCTATTAAAAAAGAAGTGGCTCACCTTTGCGGGTGTACTATCCGGAGGCAGCCTGCTGCTGGTACTGGTAGCCGCTTTAAAAGATACAGAAGCCATGCGCCGTGAAGTGGAAATGCAAACAGGAGATATCGGGCTGATCAATAATTTGGGAATGGTATTGTTTAAAGATTATATATTGCCCTTTGAAATAAGCAGTGTGCTTTTTTTAAGCGCAATGGTTGGGGCAGTGGTGATAGGGAAGAAAAGTTAGTGGTTAGTGGTACGGGGTAAGTGAAGCGCATTTTGTAATATAAAACCTGAACCCTGAAACTTGTAACCTGCAACTTGTATAACGAATATGACCATCAATCATTATATATTTTTATCCGTGGCGTTGTTTTGCATCGGCATTATAGGTGTATTAACCCGCCGCAACATGATCATTATTTTTATGTGTGTTGAGCTCATGCTGAATGCGGTTAACCTGTTGCTGGTGGCATTTTCAAAAATGCATTACCTGTCTGCCTCGGCTTTTGATGCGGCAACCAAAGCGGGAACAGATGCCCAGTTGTTCGTGTTTTTTGTAATGGTAGTGGCCGCGGCCGAGGTAAGCGTGGGGCTGGCGATTATTGTAATGATGTACCGTAATACGCATTCCATTGACGTGAATTTTTTGAACAGACTAAAACATTAAATGTACAGGTGATAAATCAAGGCTTTTCTTCATTTATCTGCTGTGCCTGATCTGATATGAGTAAATTAGTTTACCTGGTTCCCCTGTTTCCGCTGATCGGGTTTCTGATCAACGGTCTGGCAAGGAAAAGTTTATCCAAATCACTCACCGGCATCATTGGCAGTGGGGTTATACTGGCTTCTTTTATTATCAGCGTTATCCTGTTTTTTGAGGTAAAAGCGGGGCACACCGGCGTTGTACAGCTTTTCGACTTTATTTCCATTGGTTCATTGCAAATACCCTTTGCTTTCCAGGTAGACCAGTTGTCTGCTATTTTTATGCTTATCATAACAGGCGTGGGTTTTTTAATTCATGTATATTCAACTGCATACATGCATGAAGAAACCTCCGCTCACTATGCCCGGTACTTCTCTTTTCTTAATCTTTTTGTGTTTTCCATGCTGTTGCTGGTGCTTGGCGCCAACTATCTCATTATGTTCATTGGCTGGGAAGGTGTAGGCCTGTGCTCTTACCTGTTGATAGGCTACTGGTTTAAGAATAAGGATTTCAGCACTGCAGGCAGAAAAGCTTTCATTATGAACCGTATTGGCGACTTCGGTTTCCTGCTGGCGGTATTCTGGATGATCCGGCATTTTGGCTCTTTAAACTTTACGGATGTGCTGGGTAAAGCGGCCGGCATGCCATTAAATGATACCACGCTGGTAGGCATAACCATGCTGCTTTTTTTGGGTGCGGTTGGCAAAAGCGCTCAAATACCTTTATATACCTGGCTGCCCGATGCTATGGCCGGCCCTACGCCCGTATCGGCGCTTATACATGCCGCCACCATGGTTACCGCCGGTATTTACATGATAGCAAGAAGTAATATTTTATATACACTTTCTCCCACCACGCAGGGAGTAGTTGCGGTAATTGGACTGGCTACCGCTATTTTCGCAGCAACTATCGCATTAAAACAAAATGATATAAAAAAAGTGCTGGCTTATTCTACCGTAAGCCAGTTGGGCTATATGTTTTTGGGCTTAGGAGTTGGCGCGTATACCGGCGCCGTATTTCATGTAATGACGCATGCTTTCTTTAAGGCATTATTGTTTCTTGGCGCGGGTTCTGTTATACACGCTATGCACCAGGAACAGGATATGAGGAAAATGGGCGGACTGAAAAAACAATTACCCATTACGCACTGGACTTTTTTAGTAGCCTGTATTGCCATTGCGGGCATTCCGCCGCTGAGCGGCTTCTTTTCAAAGGACGAAATTTTAGCCGCGGCGTTTTCTGTAAATAAGATATACTGGATCATTGGTGTGCTGGGCGCGGTGCTCACCGCGTTTTATATGTTCCGGCTGTACGCCACAACTTTCCTCGGAAAGTTCAGGGGAACACAGGAGCAGGAACAGCACCTGCATGAAGCGCCCCGGGCGATGACGTGGCCGCTGATCATTCTTGCAGTACTATCTGCCGCTGCAGGGTTATTGGGCATCCCGGCGGTATTGGGCGGCACACATGAACTCGAACATTTTCTTTCGCCTGTTTTTGCCGGTTCTGTTGCGCTGCAACATGCTCCTCACCTGGACCACACAACAGAGTACCTGCTCATGGGTGTTTCCGCAGGGCTGTCGGCCCTTGCTATATTATACGCGGTAAGCCGGTTCAGCAAAAAACCGGATATGGAGCCTGCAACAGGCTTTGGCAAAGTGCTGGAAAATAAATGGTATGTAGATGAACTGTACAATGCTGTTATTGTTCAGCCATTACGCAGTTTATCTTTACTATTGAACAATGTAGTAGAAAAACTCGGAATAGACGGCATGGTAAATGGCGTAGGCAAACTCGTTAACTATGGCGGACGCCAGTTACGGCTGCTGCAAAACGGACAGGTGGGTGCGTATATTTTAATGATGGTAGTGGCTTTGCTGATTTTATTTATTATTCAATTGTTTGTACTGTAAGCTATGAACCCTAATGACGTTTTAATTACATTCCCGGAATTGCTGATATGGTTCCCCCTGCTGAGCGGGCTGGTAGCTTTTTTTCTAACGAAAGGCGATAGGGCAAAACGATGGGCGCTTATTTCTTCTTTTATTACAGTGGCCATTATAGCCGTCAGTTTCTTTTTTACAGATAAAAATTATTTTCATTTTAATAATGTAAGCTATGTGTGGATGCCTTCCATCGGCAGCAGCTTTGCGCTCATGTATGATGGCATGGGGCGAATGCTGTGTTTGCTGACCGCGCTGGCTTTTCCGCTGGCTTTTTTAACTACGTATAATACCAGCTATTCAAAGCCCAATAATTTTTATGGCTTGATGCTGCTGTCCCAGGCGGGTTTAATGGGTGTGTTTTGCGCTATGGACGCGCTGGTGTTTTATTTCTTCTGGGAGCTGGCTATTATTCCTGTTTATTTCCTGGCCTCACAATGGGGTGGTGAGAAACGCATACAGGCAACATTTAAATTTTTTGTATACACATTTGCTGCATCACTGTTGTTAATGATCGGTATCATTTATGTATACCTGCATACGCCCGACGGTAGCTTTTCGATTCATTCATTTCTGAAAGCCAAGCTTCCGCCGGGAAAGGAAAAACTGGTTTTCTGGCTGTTCTTTGCCGCCTTTGCTGTAAAAATGCCCCTCTTCCCTTTTCATACCTGGCAGCCCGATACCTACGAACAATCGGCATCGCCGGTTACCATGATCCTGAGCGGGGTAATGGTAAAAATGGGTGTATTTGCCCTCATCCGCTGGCTGATACCGGTATTTCCTTATGCTACCGGGCAGTTTACCCATATTATTATTGGTCTTTCAGTGGCAGGAATGGTTTACGCTTCCTGCATCGCATGGGTGCAGGACGATCTGAAACGCCTTGTTGCCTATTCTTCTATTGTGCATGTGGGATTAATGTGCGCGGCTATATTTACCCGTAATCAAAGCGGAACCGAAGGCGTAATGCTGCAGATGTTCAACCATGGTATTAATATTATCGGGCTGTGGATAGTGGTGGAACTGATAGAAAAACATTTCGGTACGCGAAAGATATCTGAACTGGGCGGAATAGCGTCCAGTGCGCCGGCACTCACCGTTTTTTTAGTGATCATTGCCCTGGCTAATATTGCCCTGCCGCTGACCAACGCTTTTGCAGGAGAATTTTTAATGTTTAACGGACTGTTCCAGTACGGAAAATGGACTACAGCCATCGCATTAACAACAATAATCCTTTCGGCGGTTTATACGCTCAGCATGGTGCAAAAAGTATTTTACGGCAACACCAATAGTCTTACCGCTTCAGGTGCGGGTATAATAAAAAGAAGCCCGGCGGCAGCGCTAACGGTGGTGGTTATCATCATTCTTTTGCTGGGCGTGTATCCTAAGCTGTTATCAGACCTTACAAAAGATACCGTAAATGTATTGATGAACCGGTTAATGGGATTGTAGGGTAAAAGGTAAGATGGTAAGATAGTAAGAGGGAGAAGGGGTATAAATAAGAGGGAGAAGGGGTATAAAAAAAGAAACAACAACTCAAAAAGGGTTTATTATAATATTATGAGTTCAATTATATTATCGGCTTTATGGGGTGTGGTAATGATGTTCAGTGGAATTTTTTTGAAAAAGAAATCCCTGGCAAAGTATATTGCCCTGCTGGGAATGGTTGCGCTGCTGACGGTTAATTTTCTTGAATATTACAATATCTGGTATATCTACGCAGATATCGGGCAAATGCTGAAATTCACTCCTTTCGGCCAAATTTTCAATGCTACCGCTTTTGCCTGTACTTTACTCTTTTTTATATTGAACGCAAGAGAGTTTGAAGCTATAGGCCCGGACGTATATGAATACTATGCGTTGATCTTTTTTGTGCTTTGTGGCGTAGGTATCGCGGTTTCTTTTAACACCCTGCTGATGCTGTTCCTTGGAATTGAAATCATCACCATTCCATTATATATACTGGCGGGTAGTGATAAACGAAATCTTAAAAGCAATGAAGCCTCGCTTAAGTATTTCCTGATGGGTGTTTTTTCTACGGGTATCATGCTCATGGGCATTGCTTTTTTATACGGAGCTACAGGTACTTTTTATATTGAAAGTATGAACATAGGCATTGCAGCGCTGCAGCCTATGATGGTTATCGGCATCGTGCTGCTGATGGTTGCCATGTCATTTAAAGTAAGTGCGGCGCCTTTTCATTTTTGGGTGCCCGATGTGTACGATGGCGCCCCTACGGCGGTTACTTCTTTTATGGCTACCATCGTTAAGGTGGCCTCCTTCATGGCATTCCTTCATTTGTTTGATAACGCCTTCGGTAAAATGCATGGCCAATGGCAGTTATTAATTGCCCTGCTTACCGCCGCTACTTTATTTATCGGCAATATTACCGCCGTTTTTCAGCAAAGCGTAAAGCGCATGCTGGCCTACTCCAGCGTAGCGCATGCCGGCTTTATGCTATTTGCTTTATTCGGACTAAATACTTTTGCCCGGGAAGGACTGATACTGTATGCTGCGGCTTACAGCCTGGCAACAATAGGCAGCTTTGCCGTATTGGCTAAAATGAAAGATTTTTCGCTGGAAGGCTTTAACGGGCTGGGCAAAACACAACCCCTGCTCGCTTTAACGAATACGATTTTCCTGCTTTCGCTTACAGGAATTCCGCTCACTGCCGGCTTTTTTGCCAAGTATTATATGCTCATGGGCGCCGTAAAAAACGGTAACCACTTATGGCTGGTGATCTTTGCCGTATTAATGGCTGCCGTAAGCGCTTATTATTATTTCCGTGTTATTCAGTCTATGTATTTTAAAGACGGAAATGCGCAGGTTACACCGGTTTCTCCTGTTTTCAGGATTACCTTATGTATCACCGCTGCGCTTATTATTCTTTTAGGTGTGTTCCCCAATTTGCTGTTAAAGGGACTGTATTATTAAAAATACCTGTTCCGTTCATCACAAGCCATTTTGCAGTTGGAATATGTATCCGTAATTTTAAATTACATTATGCGGGCATGAATATAAAGGACACTATTGGGCTGGCTTATAAAACCGTTCGTGGCAATAAATTGCGTACCGGCATTACTGTTGCCATTATAGCATTTGGTATAATGGCGCTGGTAGGCATTATAACTGCCATTCAGGCAATGAACTCCAGCTTAAAAGACAGCTTTGCCACTATGGGCGCCAATTCCTTCAGTATCCGTTTCAGGGAAAGGCAGATCCGCCTTGGAGACGGTGGCGGCGACGTTACCAAAACCAGCAGCACCACCAATAAAAAGATCAAAAAATCAAATACCGGTAAGTCCATTACCTATGAGCAGGCCAAAGCGTTTAAGCAGCGGTACAATTACCCGGCAAAAGTAAGCATAGGCCTGGGCGGTGTAAGCTCACAAACCATTTTTTTTGAGAACAAAAAAACCAATCCCAATGTGCGCGTGTCGGGAGGCGATGAAAATTATTTTGCCCTGAACGGTTATGAAGTGGAATATGGCCGCAATTTTAGCCAGTTAGATATTCAAAGCGGCAGAAATGTATGCGTGCTGGGCTATGATGTGGCAAACAAGTTTTTTGGCGACAGGATAGAGAGGGCATTGGATAAAATTATAAGGGTAGGCGCCAATAAGTTCAGGGTAATAGGTGTTTTAAAAAGCCGGGGCAGCAGTTCCTTTATGCAGGCCGATAACGCGGTATTTACTACCTATAATACCCTGCGGCGTTTATTTACGGTGGGCAATTCCTCCTATTACATAGGCGTGCAGGTAGATAATGTAGACCAGTTGAATGATGCCATTGGAGAAGCTGAAGGCGTGTTCCGTCCTATCAGGAATCTTACCACTACCGAACAAAGTAATTTTTATATTGATAAAAGCGATGCCCTGGCTGAAACTTTTATCGGTCTGCTGGGAAGTATTTCATTAGCCGCCGGAGGTATCGGGTTTATTACCCTTGTAGGAGCAGCCATAGGGCTCATGAATATTATGCTGGTAGCGGTAACGGAAAGAACAAAAGAAGTAGGGCTGGTAAAAGCCCTGGGAGGCAAAAAAAAGAATATCCGGCAACAATTCCTTTTTGAATCCATACTGATCAGCTTAATGGGCGCTGCCATTGGTATTGTATTGGGTATCATTGTAGGCAACCTGGTGGGCATGCTGATGAAGGTACCATTTTTTGTACCCTGGTTATTGATACTGATCGCTATTTTGATTTGTTCTGCTGTAGGACTGGCAGCAGGCATTTATCCCGCATGGAAGGCTTCAAAATTAGATCCTATTGTAGCCCTGCGGTACGAATAGTGGGTACAATTCACTCTTCACAATCTTTCACTTTTTACTTTTCATCTTTGACACAGCACTATTTTCCCGGATCCAGTATTTTCCTAATCCTGTCGTTTACATCCTGCAAATGATACTTAGTCATTTTGTCGCTGGTAGCCGGTAAAGCCAATTTTATTTCTGCCTGTAAAGCACGCAGGTTAGCTTTGAGCACTGAAATGATATCACTTTTCCGGGTATCTGTCATAGCCGCGGGAGCCCCAATGCGGAATGAAATGCCCCCTAAAGGAGATACAGCCGCCGGGGTAATGATTTGACCAATTCTTTCCACATACGATTTTTGCAGGTTACGCCGGTAAATATCAATCGGTTTCCTTGCACTAAGCTCCGTCCATATACCCTGCTTCAGCTCATCCAGCATATCGGCTGCCTTGTAAGCATCATTATGGAGCTCGGCTTCCATGCTCAGCAATTTGCTGATGGTGTTGGTGCTGATGATGCGGCTTAAAACGGCATCCTGCCTGCTGCTCACTACCGATATGCCCGTATTGCCAATGCGGTTGAGGATATCGGTATTGATAAGCCACTGCGGGGTAGTGAACAATTGTTTGATCAAAAAAGCCATCGCTTCTTTCTGAATGGCTTTTGGCGTATAGGCATATACAGGGCCTTGCTGTTCCACTGTTTTAGGTGTTTCATATATACCGCCAATATTTTTAGCCGCATGCCCCATATACCGTCCGTACTGGGTGATGAGCTGGTTATATAGTGCAGAAAGATTTTCATAATCCGCATTCGGCTCCTTAGTCCACTCCATGAGGTTGGGTACAATACGCTGCAGGTTCTTAATGCCATAGGCGCCTGCTTTCATGGCGTTATCGCCCAGGTCTTCATTTTGCGAGTGCGGATCATCGGCGTTAGATTCGGTGCCGAACCAAAAGCGTTTGTCTTTTAATTTGTCAATGGTCAGCTTATTTAAAACAGGTATTTCTGCCTCCGGCGTGGCGGCCTGTGGAAACCACCTGTAGCCCCACTCAATGGCCCATTTGTCGTAATCGCCTATACGTGGAAATAAGCCTTTTTCGGAGATGCTGTCTTCAGGCTGTGCCACATAATTAAACCGGGCATAATCCATAATGGAAGGCGTATGCCCGTTGGCTTCCACCCAGGCTTTATCTCTTAATTTTTCAACCGGTGTGGAAGAGCTTGATCCAAAATTATGGCGGAGTCCAAGGGTATGTCCCACTTCGTGTGATGAAACAAAACGGATCAGTTGCCCCATAAGCTCATCGTCAAATTTCATTTTACGTGCCCTTGGGTCTGTTGGGGCGCATTGAATAAAATACCAGTCGCGCAGCAGGTTCATCACATTATGGTACCAGTTAATGTGGCTTTCCAATATTTCTCCCGAGCGCGGATCGTGTACATTGGGCCCGCTGGCATTGGCCACAACGGAAGGTTTGTATACAATAGCGGAATACCGGGCGTCTTCGAGGCTCCAGGTAGCGTCTTCCCAGGGCGTCGGCGCCGGCCTGGCAATGATGGCGTTTTTAAATCCTGCTTTCTCGAAGGCAGGCTGCCAGTCGTTAACGCCCTGTATAAGATAAGGTACCCATTTTTTGGGCGTAGCCGGGTCAATATAGTATACAATTTGCTTTTTAGGTTCTACCAGTTCTCCTCTTTTGTACTTCTCCACATCTTCTTCCTTGGGCTCCAGCTTCCATCGAACAATAATGGAAACCTCTTTTACGCCCTGCGGGTTAGCGTCAAAGTCGGTATAGCGCCTGGCGAAATAGCCCACCCTCGGGTCAAAAAAACGTTGCCTGGCAGGTGCTGCAGGCAGCAACACCATAGAACTGTTCAGTTCAAGGGTATACAATACGCTTTGCGTGGAGCCGGCCGTTGCGGGCGGTCTGGCGGCAAGGCTGCCTGCGCCACCGCCTTTGCTGTAGGTTTTTACGGTTTTAATTTCAATGTTGAGCGGGTAACTTTTTACACCGGTAATATACGATTTGTCTGACTGATAAGCCCCAACCTGGAAAGTGCTTTTAGCATTTCCCGAAAAAAACAATACATCATTATCGCCAGAAATATAATCTGTAAAATCTATAATTGTTGCTGTAGAATCGGTAGATAGCACTTTAATATCAAACGAAGCAACAATGGGTAATACGTTGGAGTTATTAACGGCTTTATACATTGCCTGTGTTGAATCTTTGGATATTTCGTCGAAAGACACCTTTTTGAGGAACAATTTATTTCCCGGGCCTTTTTCAAACCGGATCACATTGCTTCCGATCTGGTCGCCGGCATATCCGAAGAAGAAGTTGCGCATGCCGGCAGCGGCTTTTGAAATGCGGTTTACCACAAGGATATCCCTGTACAGAAGGGAATCTGCTATTTCAAAGTAATATTTGTCTTCTACCTTATGTACCCAAAACAACCCGCTGTCTGTTTTGGCTTTGTCTGTAATAATTTCCTTATAGGGGCGGGGACCCTTTTTAGGGCTGGCAGGAGGAACAGGCGCCTGGGCGGACGGGGCGGGTACAGCAGGCTTTTTTTTATCCTGTGCGGTCAGGGTTCCGGCTGCGACAAGCAGCAAACAGGTTAAAACGAATTGTTTCCTATTCATTGTAAGTAATATTTAAGGTTTGCGGCACGAAATAACGGGTAACAAAAAAATCATACTGTTTTTTGCAGGAAGCGGTATTTTGCCTGTGCAAATATATTGTTTGGCTAACACAAACTGTGCTGGTAACCGTTTGAGGGTATAAAAACAAAATGCAAATCTGTTGTTTGGTATAAGAAATTTGCTATATTGTGCCTCCCAAATAAAACTTTTTCTACTGATATTTAAACAATTTAATTTTTTTTTTCAGTAGAATTGTGAATCAAAACCACACACTTTTAAAATTGTAAAATCTTTAATTCAAAAAAACAAGAGTTATGGCTGAAACTAAACCAACCGCGTCTGCTGTGAAGGCATCAACATCAGTTCAACCAAAGGGAGGAGGCAGCAACATTATTTCATGGCTGGCTCCCATTGTATGCATTATTGCCGGATATATTATCTGGAGATTTATTTTGGGCAGTGCGTCCGGCTTTACCAGGCCTGATCCGGAAGGTGGGTTTTGGCCCAGCCATAAAGGCCCCATAGGTGCTTTGCATGGTATTTATGAAGGCGGTATTATTGTACCGATACTGATCGGCATGTTTTTAATGGTAATTGTATTTTCTATTGAACGTTTTCTTACCATTAATAAATCAACAGGAAAGGGCTCTATTTCCGAATTTGTTAGAAAAGTGCAATATCACCTGGCTAACAAAAATGTAGATGCTGCGCTTGCCGAGTGCGACAAGCAGCAGGGCTCTGTAGGTAATGTTATGAAAGCGGGTCTCCGGCGCTACAAAGAGCTGATCACCGATTCGGAGCTTACTACAGAACAAAAAGTAATGGCCATTCAAAAAGAAGTAGAGGAAGCTACCGCATTAGAGTTGCCCATGCTGCAAAAAAATCTTGTGTTTTTATCTACCATTACTTCTGTAGGTACACTGGTGGCATTGCTGGGAACGGTAATGGGTATGATCCGGTCGTTCGGAGCCTTAGGTGAAGAAGGCGGAGCAGGCGCTGCTGCAGAACTGGCAGTTGGTATTGCCGAAGCCCTGTATAATACTGCTTTAGGTATTGCTACTTCGGCTTTTGCGCTTATTATGTATAATATATTTACTACTAAGATTGACGGTATTACATATGGTATTGACGAATCAGGATTTACCCTTACACAAAGCTTTGCTTCTCAATACAAATAAGTTGAGCCATTGCGTATGGAATGTGAGCGGTATTGCATCTTAATAAGTCAGTTAAAATATTTGTGAAATGAGTAAAGCTAAAATAGTAAGGAAAAGTACCTGGGTTGATATGACCGCCTTTGTGGATGTGTCTTTCCTGATCCTTACTTTTTTTATCCTTGCTACCAAGTTCAAGCCGGAAGAGCCGGTGGAAGTAAAATTTCCCAGTTCCGTTTCGGCCGATAAAGTACCTGAAATGGATGCATTTCTGGTAACCATAGATAAGGATGGAAGAGTATTTGTTCAGATGGATGACCCCAAAGCGCGTGAATCTATAGCCAATAACCTAAACGAAACCCGGCAACTGGGGCTTAGCGCTGCCAATATCAAGGCTTTTACCAATGCACCCAGCATGGGCGTTCCGTTTGCCGGAATGAAAGAACTGTTGTCTATGGACCCGGAACAGCAAAAAAATGTAAGGCAGCAGGGTATTCCTGTTCCCGATTCTACCGGGGGTGAATTGTATTTTTGGGTAAGAGACGCAAAATCTACCTACGCCGGTAAGAAAATAACCTGGCTGATCAAAGCGGATAGCGATACAAAGTTCCCGGTTGTTAGAAACGTACTGGAAGCTTTTAAGCGAAATGATATCAATAAGTTTCAGTTGGTAACTAAATTCCAGGATGCGCCTGTTGGAACGCCGCTTTGGAATTCAAGACAGGAGATTATTAAAAAGGCAGGCGGCAGTTAAAACCCAATAAAAACGGGGTTGAACGGCATACAGTATTTTTTATATTATTTATTTAAAAACAGTTTTATGGCAGATATAGATACATCAGGTGGTGGTGGCAAAAAAGGGCCGGGCGTCAAAAAAGCCAAGAAGCTTTCTACCAGGGTGGATATGACCCCCATGGTGGATCTCGGGTTTCTGCTGATTACCTTCTTTATATTTTCCACAACCATGGCACAGCCCACGGCTATGCAACTGATCATGCCCAAGGATACCGAAAACATAGATGAACAAACCAAGGTAAAGGCTTCCGGTGCTTTAACGATCATGCTGGGTAAATCAAACGGGTTGTATTATTATGAAGGAGATGATCCTACTAAAATAGAGAATACCAACTATAAAGACATAAGGGAGGTTATTATCAATAAAAAGAAATCTACCAAACCTGAAGATTTTGTAGTGGTAATTAAACCCAATGATGAGGCCAGCTACCAGAATGTGGTGGCCATATTGGATGAAATGGCTATCAATGAAGTGAAGAAATACGCGCTGGTATCTATTTCACCCGTTGAAAATGAATTATTAGTGGCAACAGAAACGGCCAACAATATTCAGTAAAAGTTTGTGGATTTATGCAAATCCCCGCATCTTATATTTAATTAAAAAAGGTCATCATGGATGTAAGCAAAATACCAGGCGCCAGTCTTCTCGATATTATATTTGAGGGAAGAAATAAAAGCTACGGCGCCTATGAACTGCGGTCAAAATATAACAAAAGGCTTACTACCGCATTGGTCATTACCGCATCCCTGGCTTTAATTATCATACTGTCGTCTTTACTGGGAGAAAAGCTGGAAGGACCCAAGAAAGCAGTAGTAATAGAAGCTAAAGATGTGGAACTGACCAATGTACAGGAAGAAAAGCCGATAGAGCCGCCACCGCCGCCGCCACCAAAGCCACCAGATCCGCCAAAGGTGGAAATGGCCAAATTTACCCCGCCTAAAGTGGTAAAAGACGAAGAGGTGAAGCCGGAAGAAGAAATGAAAGAAATTGAAGAG
>CAYVEI010000049.1:0-26013 GCA_964450515.1 uncultured Terrimonas sp.
GAAACACCTACCAATCCATTGATACGGATCATTGATATCAAAGCCTGCGCGGCTATTGCGAAGCAGGCTGGCGCCCTGCTGGCGGTAGACAACACTTTTGCATCGCCCTACCTGCAAAATCCGCTTGATCTTGGGGCCGACATCGTAATGCATTCTGCCACCAAATATATTGGCGGCCACAGCGACGTGGTGCATGGCTGTATTATTACCAGTAATAAGGAAATAGCGGATCAGCTCTATTTTTTACAAAACGCCTGTGGCGCGGTGCCCGGTCCGCAGGATTGCTTTCTTTTATTGCGCGGGTTAAAAACATTGCATGTGCGTATGCAGCGGCATTGCGAGAACGGGGAGCAGATCGCGCATTTCCTGCGCCGGCATCCCAAAGTAAGCAAGGTGCACTGGTGCGGCTTTGAAGACCACCCCGGTTATGCCATAGCCAAAGTGCAAATGCACGGCTTTGGCGGTATGATCAGCTTTGAGCTGAAAGACAATACGCCGGCCGCGGCAGAAAAGGTATTGTCGTCTACAAAGCTTTTCGCCTGCGCGGAATCGTTAGGTGGTGTAGAATCACTCATTGGTCATCCGGCCAGCATGACACATGCTTCCATTCCCAGAGCAGAAAGGATAGCAAACGGGCTGGCAGATTCCCTGATCCGCCTGAGCGTTGGCATTGAAGACGCGGATGACCTGAAAGCAGACCTGGAACAGGCATTAGGATAAGTGTATGCCGGATAATACTATTAAAGATTTTATGAACAGGAAGGCGGATGAATACAATCATCCTTCCTTTATTGTCAGTGACCCCATCTGTGTTCCCCATGCCTTTACCAAAAAGCAGGATATAGAAATAGCGGCGTTGTTTGCCGCCATTTTGGCCTGGGGCAACCGTACTACTATTATCGCCAAAAGCAAGCTCCTGATGCAGCTCATGGATAATGCCCCGCATGATTTCTGCCTTCATGCAGGTGAAAGGGAATTAAAAAAAATGCTGGCATTTAAGCACAGAACGTTTAATGCAACAGACATTTTATATTTCGTGGAATTCTTACGATTTCATTATACACACCATACTTCTTTAGAAGCTGCTTTTACCCAATGGATGCTTCCGGAAGACACCAATACGGAAAATGCCCTTCGCGGCTTTCATCATTATTTCTTTTCATTGGAAGACGCACCGGGGCGTACGCGAAAGCATATTGCCTCGCCGGAAAAAAAATCTACCTGTAAAAGGCTCAATATGTTTTTAAGATGGATGGTAAGAAAAGATAACAGGGGTGTTGATTTCGGGCTATGGAAAAACATATCTCCCGCTCAACTTGTATGCCCCATTGATGTGCATGTAGCCCGCGTAGCCAAACGTTTTAACATGGTAACTCGCCCTCAAACCGACTGGCTGGCAGCATTGGAATTAACGGAATGCTTACGGCAATTTTGTGCAAACGACCCGGTAAAATATGATTTTGCTTTATTTGGATTGGGTGTTGTTGAAAAATTTTAATGATGGATAACGTATTAATAACCCTGCTGCAAAAAGAACTGTTGGCCGATCTGCAGGATCCGCTAAATGAAAAGGAGCTGCTGTT
The DNA here is from genome assembly GCA_964450515.1 of uncultured Terrimonas sp. GTDB lineage: Bacteria > Bacteroidota > Bacteroidia > Chitinophagales > Chitinophagaceae > Agriterribacter. The sequence goes on from CAYVEI010000049.1 coordinate 1,584, forward strand.
GCGGGTACAGGAAAAAGTGAATGAACTGATTGAACATGATTTTGGGACACTGGTAAATATATTGTACCGGGTAGATGTGAATGAACAAAAGTTAAAACAATTATTGCAATCAAGCAGAAATACAGACGCGGCAGCTATTATTGCCGGCTTAATTATACAACGGCAAATAGAAAAACTAAAAAGCCGACAGGCTACCAGGCCTTTTGATAACTCCGATGATACCGAAGAAAAATGGTAACCCTTAAAAACCTAACAAAACTATGATCGTTTACGGAATACCCAATTGCGACTCGGTAAAAAAAGCAACCTTGTGGCTGAAAAAGGAAAAAATAGATTTTACGTTTCACAATTTCAGGGAAGCAGGTATAACAGCCGCCAGGCTCAATACCTGGAGTAAACTGGCAGGCTGGGAAAAATTACTCAATAAAAAAAGTACCACATGGCGCAATTTAACACCTGAGCAGCAGGCGGCGGTAACCAGCCAAAAAACAGCGGTTCAGGTAATGTTAACCCATCACAGCATTATTAAGCGTCCGGTTATTGAGCATAAGGAAAAAATAGTGGTTGGCTATAATGAGTCCTTGTATGAGCAGCAATTGAAATAACAGGCTGTACTGTAATCCTTACCATGAACGGATTTCATTCCATCTCAGATAACAAAGAGTTAACGAAAGAATACAGTTAAACAGTTGTTTAATTTAAACGATTGTTTAATTTCGCGCCCGGAATGAATTTTTTATGAAAGATAAAAGAGTGCATATACTGGATGCGGCGGAACAGCTTTTTGCGGAAAAAGGGTTCAACGGCACATCAGTCAGAGATATAGCAGGGCACGCGGGGGTGAACCTTGCCATGATCTCCTATTATTTCGGGTCAAAGGAAAAGCTGCTGGTAGCGCTTATTGCCCACCGGTCGAGCTATACCCATGGTATTTTGGAAGAAATGAATAAAGACGACAGGCTTTCTCCATGGAATAAAATTGAAAGGCTTATTGATCTGTACGTAGACAAGATCGTAAACAATTATAAGTTTCATTGTATCATGACAATGCACCTGCCTACCATACAATCAGACGATATAAGAGAAATGATCACTGATATTAAGCTGAAGAACTTTGAACAGATAAAAAAGATCATTACGGAAGGTCAAAAGCTGAAGGTGTTCAGGAAGGTAGATATGGAGCTTACCGTGGGTTGCATAATGGGAACGCTTACCCAGGTTACTTTATCTAAAAGCCTGTATTGCAGGCTAATGCATATTGACATCCATGATGAAGAAACATACAGGAAAAAAATGATCCCGAAATTAAAAACACACCTCAAAGCATTGCTGAAGGCCTACCTGGATATTAAAAATCGGTATTAAAAAAGCTCAACTACAGTACAGTATGAAAAAAACAACAGCCGTATTACTCTTTTGGGTAACGGGGATTTTTCAATTATATGCTCAAACCAAAATATTAAATCTCCGGGATGCGGTAACAATGGGTATCCGGAACAGCAAACAATTAAAGCTCCGGGCACTTGAAATTGAGCAGGCGCTGTTGCAGGAGGAACAGGCTAAAGACGCTTTACTTCCATCTGCCAAAATAAGTGCTGGCTACAACCATGCGCTGATGCTTTCGCCAACGTTTTACCTGCCTTCGGCTAACGGTAATGATCCTCAAAAGCTGAGCCTGCCTTTTGATAATACCTTATACCAGTCTTCACTTGGTATTAACCAGCCCATTTTTGAAGGCAATAGGCTACGGTATGCCAGGCAGTCGGCAAACCTGCTGCTGCAAATGAGCAGGCTGAATGCTGAATCGGATAAGGAAGAAGTGATCTTTACCATTATTCAGTCGTACATCAATTACTATACGCTGCGGCAGAATCAAAAGATACTCGCACAGCATCTCGAAGACATAGAAAATAAGCTCGCTGAAATTAAAAAGTATGAAGCACAGGGACTGGCCACCAAAAATGATGTATTGAGGTTTGAACTGGAAGCATCAAAAATGAAGCTGAACGCAATTGAGCTGGAAAATAACCGGCAAGTAGTTAACTATAACTTAGATGTATTATTAGGCTTACCTGACGGTACTGTTATTGAAGAAGAAGATGTGAGCTATAAGCTGGAGATAAATGATTCATTTAATGATTTCCTTGAGCTGGCGCTGAAAGACCGTAAAGAATTGGCGGCACTGGGATACCAATTGAAACTTACAGACGTTGGCATAAAAAAAACACAGGATGAAAAATTACCTACCGTAAGCGCGGGTGGAAATTTGTACTTCATTAATCCTTCGGGAAATATAATTCCCAAAAGCGGCGGCTACCTGGCGCCTTTTATAGTGGGCATAAATGTGGGCTGGGATATCAGCAGCATGTATAAAAACAAAAACAAACTAACCGAATCAAAAATTCAGAAACAGGAAGTTGCCGGCAGGTATGATATCATGCGGGATCAGATCAGGATGGAAGTAAATCAAAGCTACCGCCAGTATAAACAGGCGCTGGAAAAAATAAGTGTTTTAGAGGGTGCCATTGTGCAGGCTACAGAAAACGAGCGCATCATGGAATCTAAGTTCCGTAATAACCTCGCAACTACTACAGAGCGAATTGATGCCCAAAGTTTATTGTACCAGTCGCGCATTGAACTGGAGCTGGCTAAATCTGATGCAACGGCAGCCTGGTATTCGCTTTTAAAATCAACCGGGCATATAGCGCCATAACCCCAAATCCAAACAAGGCTTAAAGCTATTTGTATGAGTGAAAAAAAACAATCGAAAAAAAGCAAAGGAAAAAAAATCATCTTCCCTGTTATTCTGGCGCTCGTGCTGGTGGTAGCGCTGGTATTTACCCTGAGAGAATATTTTTATTTTCAAAGTCATGAAGTAACAGACGATGCGCAGATAGATGCCGACATCAGCCCTGTAATAGCAAGAGTGGCCGGGTATGTAAAGGAAATACGCTTTACAGATAACCAGGAAGTTAAAGCGGGAGATACCCTGGTTATGCTGGATGACCGCGATTTCAGCATAAAATTACAGCAGGCGGAAGCTGCCCTGGTATCGGCCAGGCAATCGGTAATTGTATCCCGTTATGCCGTACAGGAGTCCGAATCTGCTATTGCTACCGCCAGGGCCAATGTGGAAGCCGCAAAAATAAAAGTATGGAAGGCAACCGAGGATTATAACCGTTACAGGAATCTGTTCGACGATCATGCAATTACCAAAGCCCAGTACGATGCGGCAAAAGCCGAAAAGGAATCGGCAGCGGCGGCCTTGCTTGTTGCGCAAACCCAGGTTCCGGTGGTTAATAAAAAAGTAAGCACCAACGAACAGCAGGTTATGGCAATTGCGTCTGATATCGCCGGCAGGGAATCTGACGTAGCATTTGCCAAACTGCAATTATCGTACACGGCCGTTATTGCTCCTGCAAATGGCATCGCCTCAAAAAGGAATATACAGTTGGGGCAACTGGTGCAGTCCGGTCAGCCCATGCTTGCCATTGTACATGATAAAGGCATATATGTAACCGCCAATTTTAAAGAAACACAAATGGAAGACCTGAGGGTGGGTGAAAAAGTAGACATCCGGGTGGATGCCTACCCGGATTCGGTAGTAAAAGGAACGGTAGCATCTTTTGCAGGCGCTACCGGCGCGAAGTTTTCCTTACTTCCACCCGATAATGCTACCGGCAATTTCGTAAAAGTGGTGCAGCGCGTGCCGGTAAGAATAGAACTGGATCCGAACCCAGCTTTACTGGAAAGGCTGCGGCCCGGAATGAGTGTAAAAGTAATTGTGCATACTAAATAGTGGTGAGTAGTAAGTGGTAAGTAGTAAGTAGTAAGTAATTCAGGGTTTGGTTTTCAATATAAAAATATTATAAAAAAGCGATGGCGGAGCATGGCTTAAGAAAATGGATCATTACGCTTACTGTAATCATGGCCTCATTACTGGAGCTAATTGATACTACTATTGTGAATGTGGCGCTGCCGCAGATCATGGGCAACCTGGGCGCAACGCTCGAAGATGCGGGGTGGCTGGTAACGGGTTACGCAGTGGCAAATGTAATTGTGCTGCCCATGTCGGGCTGGCTGGGCGACCGGTTCGGAAGGAAGAACTATTTCATAACCTCTATTATCTTATTTACCATGGCTTCCGTGCTTTGCGGTAATGCCACCGGCTTGTATGAGCTGATCGCTTTCCGCATATTGCAGGGTTTGGCCGGCGGTGGCATACTTTCTACAGCGCAGGCCATATTATTAGAAACCTGGCCACGCGAAGAGGTGGGTATGGCCACCGCGCTGTTTGGATTGGGCGCTGTGGTGGGGCCTACCATAGGGCCTACTATCGGCGGCTATATTACCGATCATTTTAGCTGGCCGTGGATCTTTTATGTAAACGTGCCTGTTGGCACGCTGGCGGCATTCTTAGTTTCGATGTTCGTAAAGGAGTCGCCCAAATATGCCAAAGGACTGCCTATAGACTGGTGGGGTATCTGCTTCCTGGCCATTGGCGTGGGAAGCCTGCAGGTAGTGCTGGAAAAAGGAGAAACCGAAGACTGGTTTGCTACGCCTTATATAGCGGTGCTTACCATAAGCGCTGTTATTGCCGCTGTTGCTTTTATCTGGCGGGAACTGAGTACGGATCACCCGGTGGTAAATTTCAGGATACTGAAATACAGGAGCTTTAGCGTAGGCATCTTTACTTCTTTTTCATTAGGCTTCGCTTTATATGGTTCTGTATTCATCTTCCCGGTGTTTTGCCAGAACCTGCTTGGCTTTTCGGCTCAGCAAACCGGCGAATTGCTGTTCCCCGGAGGTGTGGCAACCATCTGTATGATGCCTTTTGTAGGCATGATGCTGAAACGTGGCGTACCTGCCCAGATTATGTCTACTATAGGATTCATACTGTTTTTTGTGTTCAGTCTCATTATGTCCAATGCTACATTAGAGTCGGGCACCCACGACTTTTTCTGGCCTTTGATCATAAGGGGTATTGGAATGAGCATGCTGTTCGTTCCGCTTACCACACTGGCTGTGCAGGACCTGCACGGAAAAGATATTGGGCAGGGCACAGGATTGAACAATATGATGCGGCAGTTAGGCGGCTCTTTCGGCATCGCTATTCTTACCACGCTCATTCATATTAAAAGCGGCATCAACAGGAATATTTTATTAGAAAACATCAACCCCTATAACCCGGCTTTTACAGAGAGGCAGCAGGCATATATACAGGGCTTCCGGGGCATGGGTTACAGCGCATTCGATGCACAACAAATGGCTAACAGGGCCATAGAAGGAACCGTTACGAAACAAACCATGCTGGTAACCTATGATAATATTTACTTACTGGTGGGTCTTTTTGTGCTTTGCTGCATCCCGCTTATTTACCTGCAAAAATTTAAAAAGAATGTAGCGCTGCCGGTGGATGCGCATTAAAATATCATTGCACAATAATTTTTTGATTCTTATGAAAATCGCGGCTGCTTAAGCGAACGATGTAAATGCCTTTTGGCAAGCCGTTCAATGCTACAGAAAAATAGCCGTTCACACCCTTCAATTGCCGCGTTAAAACCTGTTTCCCGTTTGAGGCAAAGCATTGTATACTTTCTATTTTCTTTCCGGAAACAATATGCAGCAATCCATTGGTAATAATAGTGGGATATATTTTTATCCCGGTATGGTCATCGTTACTGAGGGCAATCACCGGTGAATAATGGTGGACGCCATCTGCCTCAATAATATGCAGGCGATAAAATAATTTTGAGCCGGTAATACCGTAATGCCCGTATACATACGCAGCACCGTTTGCGTTATTGGTGGCCTTTACTGATCCTGCCGCATTAAAATCTCTTCCATTGCTGCTGTATTCAATGATAAATTTTTCAATGCGCTGCTCCATTGCGGTTACCCATTTCAATTCGTTATAACCATCTGCCGCAAGCCCTGAAAAGTTAAGCAGCGTAAGTGGGGTGCTTGCAAGCGGAATAATCTTATATACCGCGTTTTCAGTGAGTGCTGTTGCATATAAAGTGCCATCTTCTGTTTCGCTTATGCTGGAGATGCCGCCTTTTAAGTCCGGCTGTGTATTTACCATGTTAACGTTGCCATTGCCATCGCGTTGTAAAATCCATACGGTACCGGTGTAATAATCAGCAGTGAAATAATATCCCTGTAAAGCTGCAAATTCATCACCCCTGTATACATAACCTCCTATAACAGAACTGCCCTCACCGGGGTTATTATATTCAAAAACCGGAGCCACTTTACCCGGCGGATCACAAAGCGGGTTAATATCCATATTTTGAATGGTTCCTTCATAGCAACGCCAGCCATAATTAGCTCCGGACGAGCCGGCTTCCCTGAAATTGATTTCTTCTTTTGCATTTTGTCCTACGTCGCCAATCCACATATCGCCTGTAACACGGTCAAAGCTCCAGCGAAATGGATTGCGCAGGCCAATAGCCCATATTTCCGGGGTTACAGGATGCGTTTCATCCACATTTATGCGGATTATTTTCCCCAGCAGGGAAGAAGGGTTTTGTGCATTGTTGCCTGGATCGTTTGAGCCGCCTCCGTCGCCTGTACCAAAATATAAATAAGGAATTCCTTCTTCCGTACGAAACTGCAAATGCCCCCCGTTATGATTGGGAAAAGATTTTGAAATGGTTATTAAGGGTGTAGCCGGATCGGGTTCCGGGTCTGCCATATCGGGATTGGAAGAAACTTTATAACGTGCAACCGTAATGGCGCCGGTACTACCGGTATAGTAAACAAAAAAATAACCGTTGCTTGCATACCCGGGATGAAAAGCCATGCTTAAAAGTCCGCGTTCTCCGTCCGACGTAATATCAGCGCTAATATCAAGAAAGGGTTCCGGTAAAATGGCTGCTTCTTTCCATATTTTAACAATGCCGCCTTTTTCTACAATGAACAATCTCCCGGATATGTCTCCCGGCGCAGACACCACTTCCATAGGAGAAGAGAGTCCCGAACTGATAAAGGGCTCATACTCAATGGCAGGCTGGGCGGAGGAAATGGCGGAGTAAAAAAAAGAAAATGAAAGCAAAGAAGCCATCAAAAAATATAGCGAACGTTTTCTTCTCATAACAGCGGTATTTAAAAGGAAAGAACAAATACAATGCCGCTTACCATTAAGGACGATGATTTTGGGAAGCCGCCTTTATGAGCCTCAGTGAAGTCGTCGGGTGATGGGCAAATAACGCCTGTGCGCCGAAACGAACTTTTACTTCCCGTTCGAATTGTATTAACTTTAACCTGGCCGGATAACAGATCTTGTACAGGATTACGACAGCCTTCCCGGAATTTTTCTTGATCCCAGCTATGCTAAAAGGCTATTTTTTCATCTTTCAAACCCGTAAGTATGAAATCGCCTGCTGTATTTATCCTGTTACTGAGCTGCATTTCGCTACCTGCCTGCAAAAACAAAAATGCTGCTACCCGACCCATAGACATTGCGTCAATCGCTGACCTGCGTAAAGGCGATATGGTAACTTGCGGCCCGGCAAAGCAACGGTTCGGCAACGTTGCTTTTGCATTATCCGCTGCAGAAAATGTTAAAGACACTTTCAACCTCGCACTGTCACTGTTACATTCCTTTGAATATGAAGAAGCCGAGAAGGCATTTGCCAAAGTAATTGATATGGATCCGCGCTGTGCCATGGCATACTGGGGGGTGGCCATGAGCAATTTTCACCCGCTGTGGAGCCCGCCTAATAAAGAAGAGCTGGAGAAGGGCGCCAAAGCCAGCGAAATTGCAGCATCATTAAAAGGTGAAAATAAAAGGGAAAATGAATATATAGATGCTATATATGGCTTCTTCCATAACTGGCAGCAGCTCAATCACCCTACCCGCGCACAGCAATATGAGCAGGCAATGGAAAAGATACGTGCTGATAACCCCGGCGATAAGGAAGCTGCTATATTTTACGCGCTGGCACTTGATGCCACTGCCGATCCCACCGATAAAACATACACGCATCAGAAAAAGGCCGGCGAAATACTCAATGCCCTGTATCCCGGCCAGCCCGGGCATCCGGGTATTGTACACTATATCATCCATACCTACGATTACCCGGAGCTGGCCGAAAAAGCTTTACCGGCGGCCCGCAAATATGCTTCCATAGCACCATCATCGGCCCATGCGCTACACATGCCTTCCCACATTTTTACGCGGCTTGGATTATGGAATGAATCCATTCAATCCAATCTCGCCTCGGCAGATGCCGCCCGGTGTTACGCAGAGAACCTGAAAATGAAGGATCATCCCGGTGCAGAACTGCATGCCATGGATTATTTAGTATATGCTTACCTGCAAAACGGGCAGGAGGAGGAAGCAAAAGCACAGGTAGATTACCTGCAGTCTATTGCCGGTTCACTGGCCGAAAACAATTCGGCCAGCTATGCATCTGCGGCTATCCCGTCCCGTTATACGCTTGAGCTGCGGCACTGGGATGCGGCTGCCGGTTTAGATACCAGCAAGGCTGCGTTCACTTCAGACAGGCATGCCTGGGAAAAAGCCATTGTACATTTTGCCCGTGTGCTGGGCGCCGTGCATACCGGCAGGCTCAAAGCAGCTAAAAACGATTTGCGTTCGCTGCGCTCATTACAGATCGCTTTGCTGAACGCGAAGGATGATTATAAAGCCGGGCAGGTGCTGGTGCAGGTAAAAGCGGCGGAGGCATGGATATGTTATGCAGAGGGGAAAAAGAAGGAAGCGCTGGCATTAATGAAGGAAGCGGCCAATATGGAAGACAGCACTGAAAAGCACCCGGTAACGCCGGGGGAAGTTATTCCTGCAAGGGAACTGGAAGGAGATTTGCTGCTGGCGCTCGGGAAAAACAGGGAAGCCTTACAGGCATATGAAACTAATTTGGGGCGATGCCCCAACCGGAGAAACAGTCTTAAGGGTGCTGCCTTAGCTGCTGAAAGATCGGGTGATAAAGCAAAAGCAGCAGCGTATGTTCAACAACTGAACGGAAGATAATTACGCTTATGCCGGGTTCGGAAGAAAAGCCTTATAAAACAACTCAGATAGCGGGACAAAAAAACGGGACATAACTCGTTATGCCCCGCGTTTGATCTTTATGTGGTTGATTTGCGTGCGTTTTGGAGCAGCACCCGGTTTAATTGGATTCCGGCTGCGCTGTATACCTTAAATAGGGTTTGATTTCTTTAACGCCTTTAGGGAATTTTTTCAGCGCATCTTCTGTTTTAATAGCCGTTGATATGATAACATCTTCTCCCTGGTTCCAGTCGGCGGGCGTTGCCACGCTATGCTTTGCCGTTAGTTGTATGGAATCAATTACCCGTAAAATTTCAAGGAAATTCCTTCCTGTGGATGCAGGATAGGTTAAGGTGAGTTTTATTTTTTTATCGGGGCCAATTACAAATACCGAACGCACGGTTGCTGTTGCCGAAGCGTTGGGGTGGATCATATCATACAATCCCGAAACCGTTCTGTTGTCGTCGGCAATCAGGGGAAATTCAACAGTAGTATTTTGTGTTTCATTAATATCGCCGATCCATCCAAGATGCTTGTCTACCGGATCAACACTTACCGCCAGCACTTTTACATTACGTTTATCAAATTCACCCTGTAACTGCGCGGTGCGTCCCAGTTCGGTGGTACACACGGGAGTAAAATCTGCAGGATGTGAAAACAATACACCCCAGCTATCACCCAGGAATTCATAAAAATCAATTTCACCTTTCGATGTAACTGCTTTAAAGTTTGGAGCAGTGTCGCCTAATCGTAAACTCATGATAAAAATTTTTAGTGTTCGAATGGGTGTAAAGCTACCGCTTCCTATTTTTTGCCAATGGTGTTTTACACTCCGATTATGGTACTTTTTATTTATTCTACTTAAATGGTAGGGTATCTGCTATGGTTTACCAGTTGTTTTTAATGCCGTGTTTAACTGTGCTGACATAGTATCACTTTATCGTTGTTTATAATTTTTGTTTCGGAAGGCTTCCGGGGTGGTGTGGGTATATTTTTTAAAAAACTTTACAAAATAGGAGTTGTCAGGGAAGTTGAGCTCCTGTGCAATATCGCCCACAGACAGGTCAAAGTTGATCAGCAGCCGCCTGGCTTCTAATATGATCCTGTTGCGGATCACTTCCCCGGCAGAAATACCCAGGTAATCTTTGCACAATGCATTTAGGTGATTAGGGGTAATATATAATAATGCGGCGTATCCTTTTGGCAGCCTTATGGTTTTAAAGTTATCCTCAATAAGCCGCTGAAAGTTGCGCAGGATCACGGAATTATAACCTGCAGTTTCATCTTTTATTGTTTTTGGATCGTTCCTTTCCACAGTTAAAAATAACTGCAGCAATAAAGTGGCGATCATCAGTTGGGAGGAGGGTGGTTTTTCAGACTGCTCGCACAGGATCTTTTCAAAAATTTGTTCAACCTGCCGTTGTGTATCTTCTTTTAGTAGCAATACCTGGTGTGCAGCAACCTGGTCAAAAAAAGAAAACTGATCAATAAAGTTGGAGTTGATGAAAAGCTGATCAAAAAAAGTAGCTGAAAAATTAACGATATAGCCGTCTGCGGCTTCATTAAAATACCACTTGTGCACCTGCCCGGGCCGCATAAAATAGATCATGCCTTTTTGAACCGGAAAGGTTACAAAATCTATCACCTGCTCTCCCGAGCCTTCCGTAAAGTACACCAGGTGATAAAAAGCGTGGTTGTGCACTACACCGAGGTGGGGGTTGCTGCTCAGGTATCTTTTAAACCGGTCGGCATTCAGCAAATCGTTATGCGATTTGTTAGCAACCAGGTTATGAATATCAAAAGTGGGGTATACCGGCTTGGACATAGCTTTATTTTACAGGGACAAATTTACCACAGATATCAGCCAATCCGCGGAGCAATAAGGGGTTCCTATGGTATTGTTTACTGATAATTGAAAAATACCGCAAGACACTTGTTAAAATACAGGGAGATGCAGGCCGTTTTTTGTGATCCGGTTGTTAAAGCGCCTGCTATTCGTTTTATTCTGCTGTATAGTTAAGCGGTTCTGATACAATATATATGGGTGAGATCAGTTTTTTCGTTAGGTTTGCTACCTCAATTTTTATTGAATTGGCAATAGAATCACAAAGGAAATCATTTTTTAAGCGGATCAGGGGTCTACAGGGGGCTGAAGATGCCGAAATGAGTTTTATTGATCATTTGGAGGCGCTCCGCTGGCATATTGTTCGTTCCGTATTTGCGGTATTGGTTTTTGCCATTGCCATCTTCCTTAATATTGACTGGATATTTGACCATGTGATCATGGGGCCTAGCCGGGAAGATTTTATTTCTTACGAGTTGTTTTGTGCATTGAGCCATAAAATAGGCATGGGCGACTCATTGTGCATGCCGCCCATAGCCATGAAAATACAGGTAACTTCTGTAAGCGGAAAGTTCATGTCAAGCATTTCCATTGCCGCAGTAGGCGGCATTTTAGCGGCTTTCCCTTATTTGTGCTGGGAAGTGTGGCGCTTTGTGAAGCCTGCCTTAAAGCCGGAAGAGCTGAAACATACCAGGGGCATCATTTTCTGGGTTTCTTTTTTCTTTTTCCTGGGAGCGGCATTCGGTTATTTTATGCTGGCGCCTTTTACTTTCAATTTCCTGTATAATTATACCCTGGGCTCCCAGGGAATACTGGATTATAAACCCATGCTGAGCGATTACCTGGATTCTATTATTGATATCACCCTGGGCTCCGGCGTTGCTTTTGAGCTGCCCATGGCATCCTGGCTGCTGGCCAGGATAGGCTTGCTCACCCCCGGTTTTTTACGAACTTACCGCAAATACGCTTATGTGGCGTTATTGGTGCTTGCTGCCATCATTACCCCTTCACCTGACTGGGGCAGCCAGATGATCGTGTGCATTCCACTTATTCTTTTATACGAGATCAGCATTATTATTGCTGCCAGGGTAACTAAAAAGAATGAAAAGAAATGGGAGGAATGGAGCTAGGAAGTGGGGAGGAAGTGATAAGTGGTAAGTGATAAGTGCACCGGTGTGCCTGATGCTTTCTGCTCTGTATCCTGCTTCATTGCGGGGTTTGCATGAAATTTTTTTTATTTTTCACTGAATGTTTTTTAATTACAATTATCTTTTTCCTGTTTGTGTCAATAAATTGTAGTATTATGTAAATAAATGAGGGAAAAATGGCGTCAAAATTAAATTTAGATAAATTAGATCTGCAGATCATTTCGGCAATGATGGAAGATGCAGGGATATCCTACGCTGATTTAGGGAAAAAGCTTTCTGTATCCGGCGGAACCATACATGTGCGCATAAAAAAGCTACAGGAAAGCGGAGTGGTAAAGGGTACGCGCCTTAATGTGGAATTGAAAGAGCTGGGTTATGATATTACCGCGTTTGTAGGCATTTATCTCGAAAAAAGCTCTTTATACGATACAGTAGCCAAAGACCTCAAAAAAATACCCGAAATTGTACGGCTTAATTATACTACCGGCAACTATAGCATGTTCATTGAAATTGTATGCCGCGACATTACCCAGTTGCGGCATGTGCTCCATGATGAACTGCAAAAGATAAAAGGTATCGAAAGAACCGAAACCTTAATATCGCTTGAAGAAAGCTTTAACCGGAATGTGCAGGTAGGCCCGCTGTAAGACGGGAGGGGATGCTGTTTAACCCTCTTTTCGCCGGGTACCTGCCGCATCCGTAAAAAACAAATAAAATTTAATTTTCAAATCCTAATTTTTTCAACCCCTGCTGCACTTCCGGACAACTCATAAATAAATTCCATAGCAACCCGCTCCGGTAATTTTCGATCATTACTATTATTGGTCCCTGGTCTATAGCCAAATGGCTTTTAGCATACCAGTTTTGCGTTTCATTAAATGCATCTACAAACCCGTATTCGCTCCATATTTTATCTCCCAGGTCGTAATAAAAATGTTTAAGCGCTTTCATGCTGTATTCCGGCGTATACGGAAAGGCCGACAAAGCGGCCGTTGGGGTAATGGTTCCAAAATCATTGGTAGGAGAATGTGCGTTATATCCATTATAGGTATCGCTGGCAGTTAGTCCCCAGCAATTTTCGCCATAACCTTTAAACTCTTTGGGATTATCTATACAATATGCGCGGTTGATCAGGGTGTGGTTGCGGTTTTGTTCCCAGTAGTTGGCATACCGGTCTTTTAAGCCCCGCGGATCAAGCCCGAGGAAAGAATAATGCGAGAAGAACAGCGGCCCACCATAATCAAAACCCAGTGGCAGCTCTATACCATAAAATTTCTTCCCGTTCTTAAAGAAATTACTTTCTGCCCAGCCTCTGTGATATACCGAAGCGGCAACAGGGTACCTTTCGGCACTGGCTGCCAGCACATACATGATCAGGCATTCATTAAATCCTCTTACCGCAAAATTCATTGCCCAGCCGTTATTGGGGCTCCAGTGCCAGTATAATACATCTCTTCCATTGCGGGTAAACCAATCCCACTCAATATCATTCCACAACCCATTGATCCGGTTACGCAATTCGCGCTCAATATTATCATCTGCATTAAAATACTGCCGCACGCAAAGTAATCCCTGGAATAAAAAAGCGCTCTCTACCAGGTCGGCGCCATCATCTTTACGGCTAAATGGGATGATTTTACCTGTTTCACCATCCAGCCAGTGTGGAAATACACCGTGATAGGCGCTGGCTTTAGACAGGAACTTTACCATCTTCAGTAAAAATCTTGCAGCGGTATCCCTGGCAATCCATTTTCTTTCCGTGGCCGCAATAACCGCCATTACGCCAAAGCCGGTTCCTCCGGTAGTTACCACTTCATTGCCATAATTATATGCTTCATTGCTTCTTTCTCTTGCCATACCGCTAACCGGGTGTGCAAAATCCCAGAAATAACGAAAGGTTTGCTTTTGTACCAGGTCGAGCAAGGCTGAATCGGAAAGATTTTTGGGCCGTTGTACAGCATCAAAAACCGGTTGAATATCTTTCTTTTTCTGCGCATCAACTACAACGCTAAAGAGGAGAAATGTAAATAGAAATATATGTTTCATATGATCAAAATTTCTTTTCAAAAAAAGTATAGCCTTATAATCCGGGTGCGCTAAACTCTAATGATTTCATACCGGCTTTCACTTCCGGGCAACTCATAAATAAGTTCCATAATAACCCGCTTCTGTAATTCTCAATCATTACAATTTGCGGGCCCTGATCTATGGCTAAAAAAGAATTGGCGAACCACAGGTCATGCAGTGAAAATGCATCAACAAAGCCATATTCCTTCCATATTTTATCTCCCAGTACATAATAAAAAAACTTAAGCGCTTTCATTGATTCTGCAGGAGTATATGGCAATGAAGATATAGCAGCAGTGGGTGCAATTACTCCAACATCATTTGTTGGTGAGCTGGCGGTATAACCATTTTCAATATCGCTGGCGGTAAGTCCCCACACTGAATCGCTATAGCCAAAATAATTTAGCGGGTTTGACTTGCAGTAATTGTAATTTATCAGTGTGTGATTTTTATTTTGTGTCCAGTAGTTAGCATACGCGTCCGTTAAATCAGTTGGATTGATCCCGAGGAAAGAATAATGTGCAAAAAACAAAGGCCCTCCCAATGAAGGGCCAAGTGGCAATTGAATCCCATAGTAAATATTATTATTCTGTATGTCACCATTGGATGCCCAGCCGTTTTCATAAACACTTTTTGGAACAGGATGAGTTGTTGACGATGCTGCCAATACATAGGTAACCAAACATTCATTCCAGCCCTTTATCTGGTGATTCATTTCCCATCCATTCGTATTGGCAGCACTCCAGTGCCAGTACAATACCTTCTCATTGTTTTTTCTAAACCAATCCCACTCCACGCTGTTCACAATTGAATTAATATCATTTCGCAAACCTGCTTCAACTCCATCCTCTGCGTTAAAATATTGTCTTGCTGTCAACAGCCCCTGTATCAAAAAAGAAGTTTCAACAAGGTCGGCGCCATTATCGTTAGTGCTAAATGGAATCACTTTTCCCGTAGTTCCGTTTAGCCAATGCGGATAAGCTCCATGAAAAGTTTCAGCAGTGTTTTTTAAAAAGGAAACCATTGCCTGCAGTCTTGCTAATCCTTGGGTACGGGTAATGAAATTACGATGGATAGCTGTAACAATGGCCATAATGCCGAAGCCGGTACCGCCGGATGTATAAATATTTGCATCTGAATTTCGCTCCCTGACCATTCCACTAACCGGGTGAGAAAGTTCCCAGAAATAGTTGAACGTTCTTTTTTGCACAGAATCTAATAGCGCATTATCGGAAATGAGAGGAAATTTACGGGATGAATCAATTTGAGTTGTAAAATTTATACTAATAGCGGATGTCAGAGTTCCTCCCGCAACCGACTTCAACCCTGTTGAAACATTCACAATATAATTTGTAATATAGTGTAGAGGATAAGCAGGAAGGATTATCATAGTGCTGTCGCTTTTCTCATACGCTACTGAGTAAGCAACCGCAACCCCGGCTTTGTCTTTAAACCCAAGGTTGCCGCTAACGGTAGTGCGGTTAACAGGTGCGCTAAAAGAAAGTTTTACAGCGGGGGTATTATTGATATTGTAATTTACGGGTGAAACAGACAGACCATTAATGGTAACCGATGTAGAAATTAAAGATGGAGCTGGCGGAATGATAACAGGATCAGTTGCAGATGATTTTTTACTGCATCCGCTTATAACAATACCGGTATAAAGCAATACCATATATAAAGAAATCACTGCTCTCACTTCATTACTTTTTTTGCTGTAAAAAAATCAACCTGTCATTATTTCTGGCAACTATTAAATTTTCGCCGCCCTCATTTGTCCTTAACCATTTTATATCTCTTACCTGCCCGTTTATGTCTGCCAAATTCGATTGATGAACTGCTTTGCACTCTTTGTTCTTACTAATACGGAATAAAGCTAATGCCTGCGCATCATATCTGCCTTCATAGGGAATAACATCAAAAAAATTGCCCCCGGTAAGCCAGGTGGTTTCCCCGGCAGGATCAGTATGCATTTTTTGAAAAGCAAATATAGGCGCCAGTTGCAATGGTACCGGCAAATCGGTAATAGTAAAATTACCTTTGCCGTCTCCATAGCATATTGCCGAGCCTAACCTTTCTGCCATAACGGGTTTTATGGTATCAATCCATCCATAAAAAACATCTTTCATGGTAACGCCTGCATAATCGGAGTAATGCAGGTAATGCTTTTTTAATAACGGTAAAGGCCTTTCTACTTCATCTTTTGCAAGAAAAGGATATTCCTTTCCATTTAAGCTGTAAGAAAGCAACTGTTCGGTTTTACCATTACCATCAAAATCGGCTACATAAAGCCTTAACGGCCCATCCTTTCCGCTCCGGAATTTATTATTGAACCCCCAGTTGCCGCATAACAGGTCTGCATTGCCATCGCCATTCGCATCGTCAATACAAACTGTTTGCCACAAACCTGTGGAGTTAGGGATAATTGTTTGTTTGTATTTTCCCTTCTCATTAATGAAAATTGTTAAAGGCATCCACTCTCCTGCAACTACAAGGTCCGGCCAGTTATCATGGTTAATATCTGCAAAGGCAGAGGATGTAACCATTCCAATACCGGTTAATGAAATTATATTTTCACCGGCTATTGAAAAATTAGCTTTCCCATCATTTAATAGTAAATAAGAAGTTTGCGGAATACCAAATGCCTGTGCATTGGCCAGTACGCCAACAAAAATATCCGGGTCACCGTCTTTATCAATATCTGCAATAGATACAGCAGATTTATTCTGATGAATAACCGGAAGCGCATTTGCCGATTTTGAAAAGCGGCCTTTACCATCATTGAGGTATAGCCTGTCTTGTAAATAGCGGCCCGAAACATATTGGTTTCCCCCGCTGGCAACATACAGATCGGGGCTGCCATCGCCATTGGCGTCAAAAAAAACAGCGTTTACGTCTTCGCATAATGCATCCGCATTAAAGAGCGCTGTATCAGCAGAAAGAAAGGAGCCGGATGTTTGTTGTATCATTAAGGCGCCGGGCTGGCCCATCGCGCCGCATACATAAAAATCATCCAGTCCATCGGCATTTACATCAGCAACAGCAATTTTTGGACCACGGGCAGATTGCGCATGGGGTATTAAATACTGAACACTAAAATCATCAAATTTATTTTCGGTATGCGTCCAGTTAACCACATTGAACCTTTCTGAAAGTAATGATTCCGCTGGTTTAAAAAAATCATTATACTTAAAAAACCCGGATGCATCTTTCTTATTAATAATGAGTTGTTGGTTAACTGCCACATTTTTTAACAGTTGCATTTTTTGATCGGGCCATACGATCAGCAAGCTGTCTATAAAACGTAAAGAATCCAATCCAAAATGCGAACGGTGATCGGATGAAGATTGAAAACCTCTTGTGGGCATTAATTGCTGGTATTGCATTTTGTTATTCGTAAATACATATGCTTTGGCGCCTATGCCAGAGGTATTGAGGCTATCGCCTCTGAAAGCAACCGAAATATAATTATTCTGCGGGCCATTGTTTTTTAAAATAACAGCCGGGGCATTGATCGCGTTAATTATTAAATCCAGCCTTCCGTCATTGTTCAGGTCGGCGTATGCGGCTGCGGTATAATACCCTTTCATTTTACCCGTGCCCCAATCATCGCTTACATCTTTAAAGCCGTACTCACCATTGCCCTGAAATATAAATGGATGAGCACTTCCATCCGGCATTTTTTCTATAGCCATATTATCATACACATCTGTTTCATCTGTTCCCTTTTTTTCCTGCAGGTTTGAAACAAACCGGATATAATCCATATCTACCGGTCTTTTTACAATACCGCTTGATACAAACAGGTCTTTATTGCCATCATTATCAAAATCGGCAAAAAGCGGCGCCCAGCTCCAGTCGGTTGCGGAGATACCGCTTAACAGCCCGGTTTCGCTAAAACTGCTTCCGTTTCCATTGTTGCGTTGCAGGCAGTTTTTCGAATACTGATACTGGAACCCATTGTTAGTAAGCTTGTGTTTATAAATAGCCGGGTTCTCATCACTTCCATAAGTTTTCAGCGTTTTTTCATCTGCCGGCAACATATCCGCCGTAACAATATCCAGTTGCCCGTCGTTGTTATAATCTGCCACATCATTACCCATACTAAACCGGCTGTAATGCCGGAAATGGCTTGCCCCGCTTTCTGTAAATGTGCCATTACCATTGTTTACATAGTAATAATCATTTTCGTGGAAATCATTGCCAATATAAATATCATCCCAGCCATCATTATTTAAGTCGGCAATTGCCAAACCGAGGCCGTAGCCCAAACTGCTTTGATAGATACCCGCCTGTGCCGATATATCGGTAAATACGCTACCCGCCGTTTCCTTCTGCGCCTGAGGAAGAGATTTCATTTCGTTGCGGTAGAGCTTGTCGCCCGATAAAGCATCGTACTTCCTGCGGTTACCGGTATCTACAATATTTGCGTGTGGTCTTAGCGAATGATTTAAGAGATAGCAGTCCAGATCGCCATCCTGGTCATAATCAAAAAATGCAGCCTGGGTAGAAAGCCCTGAAAAGTTCAGGCCATATGCCGCCGCACTTTCTGTAAAAGTTCCGTTGCCGTTATTTATAAATAACTCGTTATGCCCTGTTAATCCGTAAACCTGGCTCACAGCCGAAACGTATATATCCAAAAATCCGTCGCCATTTATATCGGCCATAGTAACGCCGCTGCACCAGTCTGCAGAACCCTTTACCCCGGCGGTTTCCGTAACATCTTCAAACCGGAAGCCACCCTTATTCAGGTACAGCTTATTGTTACCCCTGCTGTTTGCAGTAAAATAAATATCGGGCAACCCATCATTGTTCACATCGCCTGTTGCTACGCCGCCCCCATTGTAAAAGTTGATATAGTATAAAATATTAAAGCCTTTCCGTTCCGGTAAATCATTCCTGAAATCAATATTGGTTTCAGATGCAGGCAAGCTTGTAAACAGGGTATCTTTACTGTTGCAGGCAAAAAAGGAAACAAGGATTGCGAAAAAAAATATCGGTATGTATTGTACCACATGCATACAACTATTTTTTGTTCCTGAGCAATAGCGATGATCGCTCTTTCCCTACAGAAAAAGTATAAAAAGGGTTGCAGTTGTTGTTGCAACCCTTTGCCGGTTATGTGTTACAGGATGCTCCTCATTCTTTTGAAGTAAACAATTGGCTTATTTCAGTAGCCGATAAGGATTTATTATATATCCTGAACTGATCCAATGACCCGTTAAACGACCTTGCCCAGTCTTCGGGGCCATGATTGGTAAGACTGGGGGTGGTTTGGAAGGCAAAGTTGCCCAATACCATTCCATTAAAGTCATTGTATTTTATTTTACCATAGCTTCCCCCACCCAATACTTTATTATTAATAGCAGTGGGCTGTCCATCCACATACAAACTGAGTTGTGAACCGGCTGCATCATACGTTAGCCCAATATGTGTCCATTTATTAAACACATTGGAAACCTTGATCTCGTTCCATTCTTCGCCCGTTCCGTCGGCCGCCCCTGCATTAAACATGTGTATCTTAATAAATGCTTCCGTTTGATCGGCGGCATTGTTATAGTTTTCGAGAAAGATTTCGAGGTTACCCCAAAACTGTGTTTTATGAGAAATAGCAAACAATCCCTGGGCGCCATCGGTGAATGGGCCTGTTGCTTTCATCCAGAATGAAATGGTAAAGCTTCCCAGGTTGGCAAGCGTATCTTTCGGCACACCAACAAATTCATTTGGATAGATGACGGTATCACCCTCCGCTTTCATTAATAAGTAACCCTTCGGCTCAATTTTTAACGCCTGTCCCTTTACACCTTCCACATAAGTTACATCAACCGGAACACCCGTTAATTTGTTTTCTCCCTCATCCGTTACATTATTTTCAAAAGCCCACAGGCTCTTCAGGGAATTATAAGGTGGTGGTTCGGGATCCTCGATAATTTCTTTTAACTCCGGTCTGTCCATTTTTTGACAGGCAGATATGACCATGCAAAAAATGAAGGCCGTAAATAGTGAACCCTGAATTAATTTATATGATTTCATACCAATAGTTTTATGTAGTTCAATTATTCATTAATAATCCGGGTTTTGTATCAATACACCACCCGATTTATCAATTTCACCCTGTGGAATAGGTAAGAGGCGATGCTTGATGGCATAACTGGTTTTTCCAGCAGCATGCAATACATCCACGTCAATGCCCCATCTAACAATGTCCCAGAAGCGTTGCTCTTCCATTCCCATTTCTACAAATCGCTCATGACGGATGGCATCTCTCAGCGCTGCCTGGTCTGTAGTGGTTACGGGCGGTAAAATTGCATTATTGCCGCTCCTGGCCCTGTTGCGGATATCTTCAAGCCACGCCAGTGCATCCGTTGTATTTTGTGCGCCCCCCAGCTCATTGGCGGCTTCCGCAGCCATCAGCAGCACGTCCCCATATCTTAATATCCGGTGATTCATCCAGGGCCCAAACCTGTTGTTGAGGGCTAAACGGTCTGCCGGGTTGGTATATATCTTTTTATTCCAGTATAAGCGCGGAACTGTGGGAAACGGAGGCACATTTTCATTATATAACGGATCCACCTGGCCGGAGAAAAGAATAGTTTCATTCTTGCGCGGATCGCCCGGTTCAAATTCATCTACCAAAATCTGAGTAGGCGTATTCCATCCCCATCCAAGATCCCATGCACCGGCGCCTCTTACGCCCTGCACATTCGCATAAATAATACCCTGATTATTTGTTGGCTCATAGAAAGCCTGTATCTCAAAAATAGATTCAGGTCCGTTTTCACCGGTGCTCCTGAACTGATCGCCATAATTAGCAACCAGGCTGTATTTACCCAAATTAATTACCGACTTTGCAGCGCCGAGGGCAGCCGCCCAATCGCTTCTCCATAAAAAAGCTTTTGCATGTAAAGCCAATGCGGCTCCTTTTGTAAGACGGCTAATATACTTTGGTTCCCATTCAAGCGGTAAAACAGCAGCAGCTTCCTGGAGATCAGCATCTATTAACGTGAATATTTCAGCCGGTGCTGATTTGGGAATATTTAACGCTTCGGGGGTTCCGGTAAAATCAATTTTGGGAACAGAACCAAAAGCCCTCACCAGGTCAAAATAAGAAAAAGCCCTTATGAATTTTGCTTCCGCTTTATTGATCAGGGTAGGCTCATCGGTGGCGCCAAGCGAATCAATAACATGAATAATATCGTTTGCCGCATTGATTGCCTGGTAATGATCGCTCCAATATCCCTGTATGCCTCCGCCACTTGCATTGTATTCAAATTCATCATACATCAGGCCCGTTGCGGCGCCGTCTGAAACGGAGCTGCCTTTTTCAGATTCATCTGAACGGTAGCTCTGAACACCGAGGTATTCATGGTTGTTAAAGCCGCCATTTCGAAGCACGGCATAAGCGCCAAAAACTTTACCCTCAAAGGATCCGGCAGCTATATCTTCTTCGGAGTATCTGCCTAAGGGCTTCCTATCCAGAAAATTTTTCTTACAGGATGCGATGGTAACTATTATTACTGCCAGCAGTACTGGTAGCAATACCCATTTTTTATTTATAATCTTTTGCATACAAATCAAGATTTAAAAGTTTAGGTTCAACCCTGCTGAATAGATGGCGGGAACAGGATAAGTGCCATTGTCAATTCCAAAACCTGTGGCAGAGCCGCCAATTTCGGGGGTATAACCGGTGTTATTGGCAAAGGTTCCGGGGTTTTGCGCATTGATATAAATACGCAGCGATTTGATCTTTGCCCTATTGAGAAGGTTTTGACTAAACGTATAACCCAATTGCACATTCCTGATCCGGAAAAAGCTTCCGTCTTCGATCCAGTAACTTGAGTTTTGGTAGTTATTGCCTCTTCCGGTATGCAGTATGGGTTCCCAGTTGGAAGTGCCCACGCCATTCCACCTGTCCATTCTTTCTGCGAGGTAATTAAAGTCGGCAAAGGTTCCCTGGTTCCAGGCCCTGTAAATTTCGTTCCCGTAAACGCCCTGCAAATCCAGTCCCAGATCAAACCCTTTAAAGTTTAGAGAAATGGAGCCTCCATAAATGAAATCAGGTGTAGGATTACCTATGTTGGTTCTGTCTGCAGTGGTTATTGCCCCATCGCCATTAATGTCTTTATATTTTATGTCGCCAGGGCTCACCGCTCCAAGGGCAACCGGGCTTTTATTTATCTCCTGCTGGGTTTGATAAATGCCGTCGTGAACATAGCCATAAAAATAACCGATGGGAAACCCGGCCGTGGTTCTTGCGGCGCCGTTGAAAATTTCAAAGCCTTCTTTATTAAGCTTGGTAACCTTATTATTTATAGTAGTGAGGTTACCTGAAACGGAAAGGGTTAAGTCTTTCGAAATTTCTTTGTTCCAGGTAGCCGAAAACTCAAATCCTTTATTTTCGATAGTTCCAACATTAGCCAGCAAGGGCAGCAGTCCGGAGCCCAGGTCAATTAAAGTGATCACATCTTCTGTGCGTTTATTATAATAAGCGGCTTCAAAGTGCAACTCATTATGCAGCGCATTTAATTCAAATCCCGCCTCATAGCTACGTACGGTTTCCCAATTCAAATGCTCATCAGTGATATACTGCGGTTGTAAAGCGTTAATAACGTTATTACCAAATACACCAGCATTTGCATTAGTTAAGGTAGGATATGCTGGATACCTGTAGGCCTCAGGAATGTTCTTACTTCCCAGGACGCCCCATGATCCTTTAAGTTTCAGATAGTCGAAAAAGTTTTGACCGGCAAAAAAATCTTCTTCACTAACCACCCAGCCAACACCTATGGCCCCAAAATTTTTCCATTGGTTGCCTATTTTATAGAACTGGCTGCTGCCATCGCGGCGGAAGGAAGCATTAACAAGGTATTTTCGCTGAAAACTGTAAAGTGCTCTTGCCAGATAGGAGACAGAAGCATCTTCCCAGGCGCTGCCCGAGCCCTGTTTGGTAGATGCTGTACCCACCGCATCAACATACCAGAACCGCGGATCATTGGGTATTACATCAGCAGAGCCCTGCTGTACAGAGGAATTGGTTGATTCGAAACCACTGAAATAAGTGGTGAGACCGCCCAAAACCGTAAGATCATGATCTCCGATCTTTTTCTTGTAGGTGAGCAAATAATCCATCTGGGTTTTAGGGTAAATGTTTTGGCTTTGAGCTACAGATGTTTGCCTGTTGGAAGAATCTCTTTTATTGTCGCCAACAATTTCGGGGTTATACACCACCACAATAGGGTTGTACGAACGGGTTGTATTGAATCCGTAATCAGCAAATAACTGTGCTCTGAATGTAAAATCCTTAAGGAAATCCAGTTCGCCGTAAATGCTTCCAACAGCTCTGTATTCTTTGCGTACTGCCGTAAATTTTCCCTCCTCTATGGTTACCAGCGGGTTAAATACCTGGGCCCTTTGGAAAGCAGGCATGGTATGTAATAATCCTGAATTACCAGGATCATAAACGGGGGCAACAGGTGCGGCACGAATAGCCGAGCCCACTTCCCTTTCAACAGGAAGATCGGCATAGTAGCCATTAAAAGTAAAGCCAAATCTTAATGCTTTTGAAACTCTTAGCTCATCACTAAAGTTGATCGTATATTTTTTATATTCTTCATGTTTAATAAGGCCTTCTTCATTTATGTAACCAAGCCCTAAATAGAATCTGTTCTTTTCGGTGGCGCCCGTAATGCTGATGTTGTTATAATTCAAAAAAGCATTTTGAAATATTTCATCCTGCCAGTCGGTGTTGGCTTTAAAATACTGGTCGTTAAAAGATGAACCCATATTGGCCATTTGTTCATCATAAAGCATTTTAAACTCAGGACCATTGGTTAGTTTTATTCTGTCCTGAACCCTTTTTGCGCCAAATGAAGTAGTGAAATTGACCATTAGCTGACCTGCTTTTGCCTTCTTTGTGGTAATAGCGATAGCCCCATTGGCGCCTCTCACTCCAAAAATAGCGAGTGAAGATGGGTCTTTTAATATTTCTATAGACTCAATATCCGCCGCATTCAAAAAATTAATATTATCATTGAGGATGCCATCTACTATATAAACAGGCTTGGCGCCATTGATACTGTTGGTTCCTCTTATCCTTATATCAGGCTCCGCACCAGGTCTTCCGGATGCAACCACCGACAAGCCAGACACTTTTCCCTGCAGCAGGTTCATTGGATTGGCAGCAGGCTTGTCTGCAATTTCTTTAGCCTTTACCGTGGCAATTGACCCTGTAAGGTCTCTTTTGCTGGCCGTACCATATCCAATTACCACTACTTCCCCTAACTGCTGGCTTGAAGAAGCAGTGAGCGCAATATTAACATGAGTTTGATCACCAATAGCAACCTCCTGTTCATCGTATCC
>CAYVEI010000050.1:0-25892 GCA_964450515.1 uncultured Terrimonas sp.
TTTTCTGAAGATATCGATCTGGTTGTTTTGCGGAGAGACGGTGAATCCAATAATAAATTAAACACTAAAATCCGAACGATAGGTGAAGTAGTTTCCAAAATGCTTCCAGAAGTGAACTTACCCAAAGTAACCGTCAAAATGGGTATGAACAGAAAAACTGCACATGAATATAAAAAACAATTCACCGGCAATTACGAACAAGTAAGAGACCTAATTATAGTCGAGGCTACGTGGTTAGGATATTTTGAACCATATACGGAAATGCCGATAAGCTCATTCGTTTATGAAATGATGATGAGAAGAGGGCAAGAAAAATTAGCGGAACAATACGGCTTGCGTCCATTTGGTGCGAAAGTTCTGTTGCCAACGAGAACGATCTGTGAGAAAATCATGAGCTTGGTTCGTTTTTCTTATGGAGAAACCCCCATTGAAGATTTGCGGCTTAAAATCCGCCATGCCTACGATCTGCATCAGTTATTACAGGTAAAAGAGTTTTCCGCCTTTTTCGATTCTGAGGATTTCAAGAACATGCTGTTGAAAGTCGGGCAGGATGATGTTGCTAGTTACAAATCAAATAATCAATGGCTCAAACATCATCCCAATGAAGCGCTTATCTTTAAAGACTTGGAAGCTACCTGGGAGCAGATGAGATCAGTATATGATAGCCAATTCAAAGCAATGATATTTGGGGATGGGTTTCCGGGGGCTGATCAGATATTGCAAACATTAGAAAGAATAAAACTGCGACTTTCCGATGTGAATTGGACTCTTACAATTATTGACAATTAAATGGTTTTAGAATGGCCGGAGCATTACTAAATTTTATTGAAGTAACGGTATCACATTACCACAGGGGTGGTTCATCAAGTATGAGCGTAGCCGAATGATTCGCCTCGTGTATCACAACATGTTTAGTGTAGGAAGATAGTTCAGGCATCCAGATTTCTTATGTTTTTTCGACAAATTCATCGCCGTCCAAAATTCATTTACCTCCTTTAATTCAACTGTACTTTCTCATGAATTTTGACAATAAGGAAGGATTCAGTCAGCGTAAATTGAAGTAACTTTATATAGTAAACTGCTCTTTGCTTCAAGGTTGCCTTAGTTACTGGCAAATTACTGGCAAAAATGAAAAAGCCGCCAGTGGCGACTTTGTAAGTTGTTGATTTTTAAGCTCCCCCTTCAGGACTTGAACCTGAGACCCTCTGATTAACAGTCGCGACAAAACGCCTAATCAGGTTGAAGCAGGTTAAACTGAATTTAATTTAACTATTTAGGTATCAATAACTTACAGCAAGATCGCTAACTTTGACATACGTCATTTATATGGCGTTTAGCCACTGTTTGTTTGCAAATTGTTTGCAAATTTTTGACAGGAAAGATTTCGTGAAAGAGAAAACAATCAGTTATGTCAGTATTGTTAGCAGTAATTCTGGATACCCGCCGGATGAAAAAGAAGACAGGAAAATTCCCCTTAAAATTACGGGTAACTTATGAGAGAACACCACAGTACTACACAACCACCTATGAACTTACCGAAGAGGACTATAATAAATTATCCGCCTCTCGGATCAGTATAACCTTGCAGGATATCAGGGAAAGAATACAGGAGATCGAAAGAACAAGCAGTGAGATAGCTAAAAATCTCGATCCGTTTGCCTTTGCCGAGTTTGAGAAGGATTATATCTTAAACAATAAGCACTTCCAACAGAAGAAATTAAAGCCCGCTCAGCTAAAAACAGATACTGAAGATTTTGATTTTACTCCTTATGTAAAGAAGTTTTCCATTTTGAATGACGACCATTCCAGGTTGGGCACTATTTCCGTTACCTATTTGTCCTACATTAAAAAGCTCATCCAGGAAAAAAGAATAGGAACCGCTGTAAGTTACCATTGCAGCTATCAATCACTAAAAAAATATAAAGGGAACGTGAGGTTTATAGAAATCACTCCGACTTTTCTAAGGCAATATGAAGAATGGGCAAAAGAACAGGGTATTGCAAAGGCTACTATTGGGATATACCTGCGTTCTTTAAGGGCAATATTCAATGAAGCTATTGCAGATGGGATTATTAAAAGGGAGAAATATTATCCGTTTGGACGACGCAAATACCAGATACCTACCGGTAGGAACATTAAAAAGGCGCTTAGTATTGATCACATTCGGGAAATCTACTATTACGAACCAAAGTGTGAAAGTGAAGGCAGGGCAAGAGATTACTGGCTGCTCTGTTATTTATGTAATGGAGTCAACCCAAAGGACGTTGCCTTACTGAAATATAAGAACCTGGACGAAGGATATATTATTTTTGAGAGAGCAAAAACAGAACGTACTGCGCGTACTGACCCTAAGCAGATAACAATTTACATTAACGAAGAAATTGCAGCACTTATAAAACGCTTAGGCAATACAGATACTTCTCCCAATAATTATATTTTCCCTGTCCTGTATGAAGGGGTTACGCCCTTAGAGCAATATGATCTTATTGAATATTTCGTAAGGTTTATCAATGATTGGATGGCGAAGATTTGTAAGAGCCTGGGAATTGAGAAAAAGGCGACAACCATTGTTAGCCGACATTCATTTTCTACTGTTATGAAAAACGCAGGGGCGAGCACAGAATTTATACAGGAAGCGTTAGGTCACATGGATAAAAGAACAACCGAAAATTATCTGGGAAGTTTTGAAAAAGAAATAAAGAAAGAATTTTCAACCAAACTGCTTTCTTTTAAGAAAGCTGAAATTTCTGAAATAGCAAAGTTGGAAAAGTTGGTTGATCTTAGTAATTGACTACTATACTGGTGATCGTTTTTCTTTCATTGAGTAAACTGCAAATGGTCGTAGCATTAACCGCGAAAATCAAGACATTGCATCAGTCTAAATATAATCGTGACTTTTTTTTAACTTCATGGAAGAATGGCAAAACCCAATAACATATCAACAGTGCGAGGGCAAGGAAAACAAACCGGTACCGGTAATAAACCCGATCTTCCCCGGTATTTATTCTGGGATCAACGTTATGATGAAATAGATTGGACGGGCGGATACCGTAGCATTATTGCTCGGGTGATAGAACGGGGTAACCAGAAAGATTGGGAGGAAATGCTGCGTTTTTATAGTCGGCCAAAAGTTGTGAATGCACTCTTGCATGAAATAAAATACCTGCCTGATTTCGCCATAGAGGATGTCTGTAATTATTTTAATCTTAGAAAAGAGGAGTTGTTATGCTACACCAGGAAACAGTTGAGGAAGGGACATTGGATTTGACCAGACGATTGATGGCAGACCCGCAATTTCAAACATTTTACCTGGTCGGAGGCACCGCACTCGCATTGCGGATCGGTCATAGAAAATCCATAGATATTGACATATTTACAGATCAACCCTTTAATGCCGCTGAAATAGCTGCTCATTTAAAAACAACTTATCCGACTGAAAATATTCGCTCTCTGAAAAATGGCGTTTTCAGTGTTGTGGATGGGATAAAAGTGGATGTTATTGCCCACCAATACCCATTACTTAATAAGGTTGAAGAAAAGGAAGGCATCAGAATGTTATCATTACTTGATATCAGCGCCATGAAATTAAATGCCATACATGGCAACGGGACAAGATTAAAAGATTTTATTGACGTATATGCTTTGCTGGAATATATACCATTAGAGGAGATGTTAAAAGGGTGTGAGCGTAAGTATCCCGATATTAATGCAGCAATGGCAAGAAATGCCTTGTTATACCATGATGATATTGAGCATTCAGAAAAAATAGATTTCGTAGGTAAGGAAATAGAATGGCCGGTGATAGCTGAAAGGTTACGCCAAGCTGCTGCCAACCCAAAGCTTACTTTTGTTTCACGACAATCATTAAAACAATCCCGAAATATCCGTCCTGATAGAAGAAAAGGGCCCAGGTTGTGATGTAGGCTTTTAATGTTATAAGGATAGTTTATAGATACCTTTTTCCTCCCTTTTCCGTACTCGGACAATTATCTGTTTGCTGTAAACAGTGAAAGAGAACCTGTCTTAGCTCCGGAGGTGAGGTACTGGCGGACTTCTCCATCCCATTTTTTTAAAATTACTTAAATTTAAGAAATGGTTATTGGATCGGCTATAAAATAAATACAAATGGGATGGATCAGTAAATGGCGAAGTAACATGGTGCTGCGCAATATGGCAGCCGATCTTTTCGGGAGGTCTGCCTATTCCCGGACACCGGGAAACTTTGTGCCGTATTTCCAGTATAAAATAGGCGACTACCAGCCAGATCATTACCTGTACTTCCCAAAAGAACCCTACCGGCAGCAGTATTATAACGAGTTTTTTAATAAGCTAAATGAATACAAAGGATACGATATAGCCAACTACCTGGAGTTTCATTTTGAAGCTTACCATGACAAACATGATTTTTTGAGATTTCTCCGTTACGAGCTAACAGACCGGCTCAAACAAAAGATCCCGCAAGCCCGCCATCAAAAATTACAGTCAGCCTTGGAATGGGTCACTGAAAAACAGCAGGAAGTACAAGCCAGGCAGCAGACAGAAATTAAACAGGAGATAGAGCAGGATGTAAGGAAAATGTTGACCAGTGGACAGACCGATAACGGGGCGGAGGTAGAAAATTCCGTACAGGAGCTGTCCCAAAAGTTAAGCGATTATATTGATAAAATCATGACCGACACGGAAGAAAAGCTGTCCGCTATTACAGAGCGGCTTCCTTCCGGTCGTATAGAGCTCAATAACCATAACCACGAAGAAAAAATAATCCAGTTGCTGATCCTGCTGCAGCAGGTGCAGGCTCCTTCGCAGGTTTTAAGGGTAGAGCAGCTATTTAAGAAATTTACAGCTTCTGATATTGCTACTATTTTACACCTGCATTTTGACGCCTTCCGCGAAAATAAAATCAATACCATTCAAAGAAAAGTAGGGGAGCAATTTGAACGCATCAAACCCAACCAGTCCCAAATAAAAAAGCTGAACGAAGCATTGCAAGACTTTTTTTATTCATAATAAAGCTGGTTTACCAACCGGTATGCTTCTCTTACTCCATTCTAACACTTTAGAACTCAACTGCTAAAAATACACGGGGTATCCATCATTGATTTTACTTGAATTCTAACCCATTTTGCGTTCATAAAACTATTTTTTATGGACACTTTATTTATTCCGAATGAGAATGATTTTCGCCGGTGGATCAGGGAGGCTGTGAAGGAAAGCCTGGAAAACACACCCGTAAAAAACGCTCCCTCCGATAACCCTGACGAAGAGCCACTTTTAACCCGAAAGGAAATAGCCGGGATCTTCCGCATCTCCCTGGTCACCCTGCATGACTGGATGAAACGGGGCTTACCCTCTCATAAGCAGCGGGGAAGGGTGTACTTCCTCCGCTCCGAAGTAATGGCTTATGTAAAACAAAGCCGCCGTTCTAACTTTTTAAAATCTGACCAATGGGAAAACTAACCGTAGCAGAAGCCAGGAAAATTGACATGGTAGATTATCTTTCTTCCCTGGGTTTTCAGGCTATAAAAACACGGGGAGAAGATTATTGGTACTTTTCTCCTTTTCGCCAGGAGCAAACTCCCTCTTTTAAAATTAATCGAAAGAGTAATATCTGGTATGATCACGGTAGTGGAGATGGCGGTAACATCATTGACTTTGGTATTCTCTATCACCGTATAGATGTAAGAGGTTTTCTGGAGTTATTAACCACACATTACAGGCAAAACGATTTTTCTTTTCACCCGCTGCTTAAAAAGGATAGCACCATTAGCTTGGTTGCGGGTGAAAAAGAAAATACAGCCGATAGTAAAATAATCGTCATTGCCACCCGGCAGTTATCAGATAAAAGATTACTACACTACCTGAAAGCAAGAGCCATTTCTGTCGAACTTGCCGGTCAATACTGTCAGGAAGTTGATTTTAATCTTTATAAAAAGCAACACACAGCCATCGGCTTCCCCAATGGCAAAGGTGGTTATGAACTTCGTAACAGCTACTTCAAAGGAAGTTCATCACCCAAAACATTTCGCTTTTTTGACAATGGTAGTCAGGAGCTTCAGGTATTTGAAGGCTTTTTTGACTTCCTTTCCTGGCTTTCTCACTTTAAAAACGAGCAGTTCCCCAGTAATTTTTTAGTGCTCAATTCCCTTTCCTTTTTTCAAAGAGCAAAGCAAACGATGGAGGCACATCGTAATATACGGCTTTGGTTAGACCGGGGAACTGCCGGTCAGGCATGTACCATACAAGTCATTAATTCCCATCCTGCCTGTGAAGACAAAAGCAATTTATATAAAGATTTTGATGATCTCAACGATTGGCACACACATCAACTTAAACAAAAACAGCACCTCTGCAATACCAACAAACCCTCACATTCAAAAACAATAAAACACAAATCACATGGCAGACTTTAAAAGAAGAACCCTGACGCTCAGCAGCGGTAAGCAAATAAAACTATACGGTAACAGTATGGCAATTGGCAATAGTCTTGAAATTGGAGAAGGATCTGCACCCAGCATCTTTTCTTTCCTGGAACAACAGCCGGAAGAAAAGACAGATGTAGAGATTCCATTAATTCAGAATGAGAAACCAACAAAAGAAAAGCCAACCAAAAAAAATACAGCATCTATTCTCAATCCTCACAGGTTAACGGCAATGGACATTATGGAAATAGCGGATTATAATATTCGTCTATGGTCAGATTTGAAAGACAATATTCGCAGGCATGGTGTAAGCAATCCGAAAATTTTTAACCGGGAGTCGTAAGAAAAACCTGAAAAATTTCCTTCCAAAAAGGGAAACAGGAACAAATAAACAAATACAGCACTGTCAAATTTTCCGAGAGCTTTTTCCCTCAAGTTCAGCTAAGCCTGGACGGTGACCGAACATGGATCTACGGCAACTATCAGCAGTGTAATGGACAGGCAAGGGGTTACCAAATGTTCCACATTTGAAACGCTAATCTTTTCCTGGGAAATCCGAAACGGATCATCAAACGCATTTTAAACCCATATGCGACCCTATAGCTACAGCACCTACTGAGTGCAATAAGGAAACACAGAACAAATTTCTAAGCTAAAAACGCCCTTTATCACGAAGATGGAGACAAAGATTGACTTTTCGATTTTCAGTAGCCAGCTATGTTTTGGTAATACCAAAACGGCTGGCTCACTCATCCCGCTTTGATGGCGGGACTGGTGAGAGGGATTTTTTCATGCTATCGCATTCAAAAATCAGGAGGACAAGATAATGGAGCAAATGAATGAACAAGCAAAAAATAAAGGCGGAAGACCTGCCAAAAGCATCAAGCGCAACCAGGTAGTAACACTGAAATGTGCTAGCTACGAGCAGGCAAGGATTAGTGCCAATGCTAAAAAAGCCGGGCTTTCCGTGTCTGAATTTCTCCGGGAAATGGGACTGAACGGACAGGTTGTCACTACCGAAAAAGTATTACCCAGGGAAGTATTAGTACTCACTGGTACACTCAACCATATGGCAGCGAACCTGAACCAGATCGCTAAAAAAAGAAATAGTGTAGTAGAAGAACTGAACGCCGCAGAACGTGCAGGTCTTGAGATTCTTTCACGGGAAGTAAAAGGGCTTGCCCAACTTATCAAAAGTTATTTGCAATGATCGGGGGTATATCACTGGGAGCTTCTTTCTTCCATTGTATCAGCTATTGCCTGGAAGATAAGAGAACATTAACAGAGGAACAGAAAATAAAAAAATCATTAGAAGACGGTTTACAGCACAAAGACCGGGCAGAGGTACTGGCTTACAACAAATGTTTTGGCGATAAATATGAACTGGCTGAACAGTTTAATGAGGTTGCCCGGTTGAGCAGGCGAGTGGAAAAGCCTGTGCTTCATGCATCCCTCAGCCTGCGTCCCGGTGAACAATTAAGCCGTAACCAACTGATTGAAGCCGGTCAGGAACTTGCAAAAGAATTTGGGGTAGCAGATAATCAATATCTCATTATCCAGCATAAGGATACCAACAAACAGCATATTCATTTGGTGGCAAACCGGGTAGGTTATCAGGGCAAAGCTGCCAGCACCAGTAATAATTATTTAAAGATGGACAGGCTTTGCCGCCGGTTGGAAAAGCAATACAACCTGCAGGAAGTGCTTAGTGCAAAGCGATTCTTGCCAAAGGAACAAAAATTAACTCCCCGATATGACAGCCGGAAAGAGAAAATGAAAAATGATATAAAACAGTCGTTGAAGGAGGCAAAACACTACGATGACTTTGCAAAAAGAATGCAGGTACTAGGCTATCAAATTATAAAAGGAAGGGGCATCACTTTTATAGACGATAAAAAAGTAAGGGTTAAGGGCAGCGACTTGGGTTATTCATTGCTGACAATAGAAAAACTTTTGCAACGGAATCAAGCGCAGGAATTGAAGCAAGAAAATATTTCCAAAGTTCGGAAACAAGAAATTAAAAAGACATCTGCCAATCAACAAATCATTGCCGCCAACACCCGAATTTGGAGAAGAATTACCGAAAAGCAGCATTCATCCTCCTTTGAAAAATCGCCGTTGAAAGAATTACAAAAGGGCATTGGCGGCATAATATCAGACTTATTAAAGCCAGGATATCCCGAAACTGATGAGATCAATCCCGAATTGTTAAAAGAAACGCACAAGAAAAAGAAACGGAAAAAACCAAAATGGTAAAACTTTTATGAATAAAATAAGCAGATCATGGATACGAATAATAATAAATTGAACAAAGTGGAAAAGGAAAATGTGCTGCTGGTGTTAAACGAATTTTCAGAAGACCATAAACAAAATACCAAAGCAATTAATAATCTTGTTGGTTCTGTTAAGGAATATATTAATAAAATAAATCCACTGCTTGAAAGAGTGGTGGATCAGTCCAAAGCCGAACCGGCAGTAATTGAGGAATTAAGAAACACTATTGCTACAGGCATAAATAAAATGCAGGAGGTTATCCAACGCTTTTCATTTCCAGATACAAAATTTCATCAACTATCAAGCAAACTGGATAAAAATATACAGTTACTACAAAATCCTGTTCTGCAAAAAATCATCCACCAGCACCATGTTCCTAAAATTACCTGGATTGCAGCCGGATTATTGATTGCTCTTGCTCTGGTAAGTGCAGGCTGGTATATGACGACTGAAAAACTGAATAGTTACATAGCTAACGATACCAAATACCGCTACCTGAAACTGGATACCGGGCGGGTTATTTTACGGCAGCAGCTTTACCGAGCTGATAGTCTATTCAATGCAAAAGCCAATTTTCGGGACAGCGTTATTAACACAGAGGAAGAATACCGTAGCAATTTTGAATTGTTGCAAAAAGCCAGCCGTATGAGCGCCGAAGCAGAAAATCTGAAGGTGAAAGCAGAAGAGTTAAAAGAACAGGCAGGCAGAAAATAAAAAATATTTATAAAAATATTCCTTTTGGGAATATAAACTGGCTATTGATTTTTTACCGTTGAAAAGGTTTCCCTTTTACCCCAATTTTCATAGGATAAGGTTTAATGGATAATGGTATTTGATTAGTGCATCCCCGGCAATGCGGGGGATTTTAATTTTACGGCTTTGTCCGACTTATCAATAATTATGGCGGTATGCCAACTTCGGCAAAGGATATTTCATCCTCAAAAGCCATATTTTATAACTTTTCTTCTTATAATATTTAGACGCTTACTACTTTTTTGTTGTTTTTATTCTAAAACCGTGTGTTATGGATATAAACATAAGTATTAAACTGCGTGTATTAAGAATGACTCGAAATTGGTCACAGGAATATGTTGCTGAACAAATAGGACTTACACAGCCTGCATATGCAAAGTTGGAAGCTGGAAACGTAAAATTAACTATCGAACGAGCCAAACAGATAGCATCCCTTTATAATATTGAAGCCGAATCCTTTTTTGATGAGAGTCCTATTGGGATACTTAATATGTATGGATTAACTCAAAAAAATCCAGAAAAAAAACTGGACGAGGGTTATGAAATAGCTCACATTCTTAAGAAACTGCGTTTGCAGCATAACTATACCCAGGAGTATGTGGCTTCTGTTTTAGACATAAATCAAAACTCCTATTGCAAATTAGAACTGGGGCAAACTCACCTTACTTTAGATAGAATAAAAAAGTTAGCTGATCTCTATAATATTACTGTAACTGAAATTATTTTTCCAACAAGTGTGAGAGATAATTCTATTGATAAAATAAGCCCATTGGAAAATATCATTATGGCTCAAAAAGATGAGATAGCGTATTTAAGAAGCCTGAATATGGAATTGCTAAAACGCATTGGTAATACGGCCATCGTCAACGAATAACAGACACCATGCCAGCTCAAACATTGAAAATCTTAAGAGAGATAAATAATTACACCCAGGCATTTGTTGCTGAAGGTGTACTGGAAATTAGTAAAACAACGTATGGTCGTTTAGAAACCAATCCCCAAAAACTGACTGTAGAGCAGGCTATAAAACTTTCGAAGCTTTATAATGTTAGTATTGCTAATCTTCAGTCAGAGGAAGCACCGATCATCATATTTAGAGAAAGTTTAGCAAAAAATAGTACCTTAAATAATGGCAGTTCGGCTAAAATGAATATCCCTGATATAGATAATGCGGAAATTATTCTATTGTTGAGATCAGAAATTGAATTTCTGAAAAAACAAAACGAAGAGCTAAAGAAACTGTTGGGAATTTCTGCCATCAGCGACACAACCCAGGTCTAAACTAACTATATGGAAATAGTAAATCAACTGGAACTTAAATTTCATCCAGCTTTCACAAAGGCTTTTCATAAATACTATCAGGCATTGGTTTTTTTTGCCTGCCAGTTAATACAGGATCGATCAGAAGCACAGATATAGTGGAAGATGTATTTATCAGGCTATGGGAAAAACATCCAGATTTTGACAATCACAAAAATACCAAGGCTGTATTATATATATCGGTTAAAAATGCCAGCCTGAGTTATATTAAAAAAAGACGGAACAACCGAATAAATCAAGAAGCGCTTTCCTACCTGTTGAAAAAGGAATCCGAAGATTTTATATTGAATGAAATTACCCGTGCTGAGGTGCTGCGTGAGATATATACTGAAATGCAAAAATTACCACCTGAATGTAAAAAAGTAATGAACCTGTACTTTCAGAAAGGGTTGGATCATAAAAGTATTGCTGACCAATTAGGTGTTACTGTTAGCACAGTAAAGAATCAAAAGGCACGGGGAATAATGCTGTTAAAAAAGAAATTTGGTTCTTCACTTCTCCATTTGTCAATTATAGCTATGATATTCGATGAAACCTCATTCCATGGTTAAAATGTAAAAAAGAAGGTATCCCTGCGCCGTTGTATTTGCATTAAAAAAAACAAGGGCCTAAAGCAACCCTTCATCAGCAAAGCTGTGATACCCTTCACTTGAAACAATAACGTGGTCAAACTGTAGATTCTGGACCATGACCCATCATTCTTGGATGTTGACCCGCCCATCCCTGAGTATTTTGGGGTGTTGATTAATTGTTATTCTGGCATGTTGACCCACCTGTTGCAGGCACTTTGAGTAAGGCTTTTGTAAGTCATTTGCTCCTTAAAAAAATAAAGGAGCATGGCGCAAAAGCCTATAGCACTGCAACAGTTAAAAACAGATTTTGCAACTTCAATCCGATGGAGTTGGTATTCGAGAGATTACTCTAAGAACAGGCATCAGCCGTAACAGTGTTCGTAAATATCTTCCTCTGTTTGCTGAAAACTCATTGCAGGAGGAAGAATCCTTTGATGATAAAACGCTTGCTGATAAAGCCTATCTCAACGATAGCATGGCCCATGACGCCGGTCGGTTACCGCAATTGATCAGGCATTTTGGTTATGCCAATGGTGAACTGGCTAATGCAGGGGTACCCGCAAGTTGATATGGCAGAAATACCTAGCGCAGCATCCCGATGGTTACAGCTATAGCCGCTATTGTCATCCACTTAAGTCAATATCTGAAGAATAGTAGGTCAACATGGCAAGAATTTACATCTTCCATCCACATTATCTTATGCTGCTGCTGAGTGCGCTTACAATTCGGTTTTCTGCATCGTAGAGATAAAGCTACACTGTCCCATTGAAGCAATTTCATTTTATTACCACGTCTGCCAATGAAAATAAATGCATCGCCGTTTAAAACATCCTGGTTCATTTCATTACGCACCAGTCCGCTCAGGCTGTAAGCTCCTTTGCGCATATCTGCAAAACCATTGTAATAAAAAAATGGCGGCATGAGGAGCTCAGATGCAGCATACCAGTGATTTTAAAGTGGCTGCACTTAGCTCGCCTGAAAAGCTCAGGCGAACGCCATTGGGATAATGAATAGTGATAACATCTGTATTGTTGGGCATTACTGACGGCACTTGCGTAAATCCCTGCTTATTCTCTCCGTACAGCTTCAAACGTTTTTGCCAATAATTGTAATTGGATGGGTCACCTCGCATACTTTGCAATATTCTCTAACAGTTATACCGCTTGCTTTGCACGTCTCAATATGTGAGCGCATCTCATCCGCTTTTGTCTGATTTCTATAGTTCATCAGGCAATAATTAATCCATAGTTCGCAACGTATACATGGAGTTGGTCGATGGGATACGAATTGATAAAACGAAAAGTGAACTGCAAAAGGTCAAAGGTGAAATTCATCTCTGACCTTTTTATTTTTGGTTTTCCGTGCATCTATTATGTGTTACAGAGTATTCCGGTCCAAAGTTTTACCACCAAGATTGTATGCCATTAACATAAGTAAAAATCCTTTCTTCTTTGCCTCGGGTAAGATTCCGAAGAAGGAAAAGGGCATTTGTCGGTGCTTTTTCGTAAATCAATTTTTGAGAGTTGTTGCCAAACTGTGTGCCTAGGGACTTCCAATTCCCACTAAACCAATATAATAGTTCATACTTATCACCCAAACGTATAAAATTGTCATCATTTCTGCATAAGTATCTAATTCTTGTAATCCTTTTTGCTTCAGGAAATGATACTCCAACCCAATTACCATTAGGAATATCACTTTGAAAAAAAGTTAAGGGATCTTCGTCAAAAGCAGCTTCCTTCTTTCTGGTCTTACTATTGCCTTCTGATCCAATTATTTTATCTCCTGTTAATTTCTTTTCCCCATCATAAAATTCAATTTCTGCTACATCACCGTAGGAAGAGTCTGGGGAAAAATAACGCCAAAACTTATACTTGCCTGATTCTTTAATCTCGACGTCTTGATAAGTCATTTCAGGAATTTCGTCAATTCGGTATATATCCACGGAATTGGAAAATTCTTTAGTTCTCGACGCCTGAAAACGCCCTCCTTTCATAGCCATCGTTCGGGTGTTCCACCAGTCAAATACTGGATATTTTCTTCTTAGTACTATCGTTTGAAGGTTTTGTTCATCAGGAATCAATACTTTCACTCGTGAAAGTGAATCAACTACTATGGGATTGTTGGTTAACGGGTCAATCTCTCCATCATGATAAATGGCCGGTAAATAGACAACAGACTTTCCCATTCTTTCAAATGTTGCTGAATCATAAGATATCTTGGCCCATTGAATAGGCACCCACTTTCGATTATTAAAGACGCACAAATAGCCAAACCTCTTATTGCCTTTACTATTCAACTTCACACTAATATTGACACCTTTGAAATACATGTTTGATACATCCTTTATGTAAGGATTATCAAAGAAAGCGGGAATTGGTTCCGATCCGTGTTGAATGGCTAAACCTGAAGATTGCTTGCTGAACGTGTGGCGAAAAGCTTTAGCTATTCTGAAACTTTTCAGTGCTCTCAGATGTCCTCCTACCTTTGAAGAAGTAGCTCCTTCGAAGTCAATACATGAGTCTTTATTAACATAAAGAGCGGTCCAAGAGTGTCCCAGTCCTCGATGGGGCCACTGTGGCGTAAAATCGTCCGCAACTGG
Source organism: uncultured Terrimonas sp. (assembly GCA_964450515.1). GTDB lineage: Bacteria > Bacteroidota > Bacteroidia > Chitinophagales > Chitinophagaceae > Agriterribacter. The sequence continues at coordinate 13,941 of CAYVEI010000050.1, forward strand.
AATGCCCATTGATCTCATAATGTAGATTGCCAAATTACTCGATTCCCGACAGGTGCCCCCCCTTAACACCTTCAATGTTGAAACTGGTAAGTCAGGCATGCCGCTAGGTACGGCAATGATATCCATTGATTTTTGAGATGTTATTTTGAGAATTGAATCCGCCGCTTCTTGGCGGTTAAGTGTACTATCTTTTAAAAGGAATTTGAATTTCGCGAAAAAGCTATCACGGAAATTTTCAATTGGTTCATTTCCTATCCTGTACGGTAGAACATATTCACAAAATTCTTCAAAGCCCATATCCTTACACCAGGGAGCGCTCTTGTAAGCGATAAGTGCTTTATCTATATTATCAATAATGAACTGAGAACTTAGAGTTTCGCTATCAAACTTTTTCTTAAGAATTCCCACAAGTGTTCCATTATCCTTTGCATATTGTGAGAGATGTTCCTTATAATCTTCAATAGATTGTGTGGAAACAGAAACTGAGTCAATAAAATTCAAGAAAGATTGATACTGATCACCGGCATATGAATATCTGCCATCCATGTTCTGGATAAGAAAAAGTGCAGCCTTATATCCGAGGGAATCCAATCCTTCACTTTTGTAATGAGACAACACTTTCTGCATTTCGATGGAAGTTTTTATGAAGTCTACAGGCTTTCCAGGTTTATCTTTGCATGAATAAAAATTCCCCAAAAAGACAATAGCCATTGTAGTAAGAATTCTGTTCATAGTATAATAAGTTTATTTAGAAGAGAGACAATTCTACATTTGGTAGGGATCACTGGATATATCTTAAAATCAGACGAGACTTTACGAGGCTAGCGCAAACTGAATAAAGTGTTCATTTCATTTTGTTTAATATTTCTGATGTTTTAGTCTTGATACTTGATATTCTGGATGAGGTGATTTTTACTGGCATAGTCATAATTTTGTTTCCTATTCTGCGAACATTTATGGTGTCATTTATTTTATCATAAAGAGTGAGCAGTTGAAATTTGGGTTCGAATTTATTAGGCAGGAAATTAGACAGCCAGGCATAATGCTCTATAGATTGTTTAACATTCCCATCTTTTTTATAGGCAAGCGCTAAAGCTTCAATACTAGTTCTTGAAATAAACCTTTCTTGAGATCTTTCCAGGATTTCAATAGCTTTTTTGATATCTTCATTGCTTTCCGTAAGGAAGGATGCGTATTCAACTTGAAATTTAGAATCGTATTTGAGAGTGTTCTGAATTATAGTATATTCGGATTTTAGTTCACTTCTGCTGCTAGTCAACCGGTTTCGCAAACTATCCCAGTCAAGTTTCGCATTATAGTTCATGAAACTTAAGAATGCAACATAACCTGAAATCAATATTGTGATACCTGAAAAAAATTGATTGTTTGTGAACCGAGATTTAAAAAATTTCTCAAGTATAAGAAAATAGCGATTCTTATTTTCATTCACTATACTCGCTGTGGCAAGGCAAAATCCCAGTAGAAGCAACATAAAATTTACGTGAAGAGGATATGAGGTAAAGCCGCAGGCAAGGATAACAATTGTAGTTTGCTTGACCGAATTTAATAGCCGAGGGTGATCATTTGATTTTGATTTAACAAAAAATATGAATACTGAAAGCATTGCCAAAAAGCCAAATATTCCAACCGTTTCGAAAAGCTGTAAATATTCATTGAAAATTATATAGCTTTCATCCGCACTAAGAAAGTAGTTTTTAGGAACAACAGAGTGGGTTGCAAAATATTGTTCCTGCCATTGAGGATAATACCATGTAAATTGACCAATACCCGTTCCGAACCAAAAATGTTCCAAAAGGTGTTTTCTTGCAATATCTGACATCATCAATCTGCCCCAGGCAGACATTTGTTTCAAGTGTAGGAGATATGTTCCCACAAATCCAGTAACTGCAACAATCATTAGTGTGATGAAAAAAATTATTGCTGTAGACATTTTTTGGAGCAATTGCGTTAATAAGTTTTTATATTCCAATAAAAAAAATGATACTATTAAAACAGCGAATGCTAAAAGCGCAGTCCTAGATTGAGTCAGAGAAATAATAATGAACACAAATGTCGATATCAGAAATAACATACAAACTCTTATGAGTAGTAAAAATTTTCGTTTTTGGTGGCGAAGTGGTAAATTACGTCTTTCAATCAGCTTTGGCATCAACCCAAAAAGGAAATAGTGAAGGAACGGCAACTGCGAAACAATATAGCAGCAGAATATACCGGAGTTCTGCAAACTACCTTTAACGTTTAGTCGATTAATCTTGAAAGAAAACCCTTTCATTTGATTAAAAGCCAAACCAAGCTGGATAAAATAGATAATGACAAACGTGATAACAACGGAATGTAGTAATCCAATATTTGCCGACATTAGCATGGTACAAATCACTATCGCAATACAGATATTGACAAAGTATTCGTTGCTAAAAGAAAAATGGTCACTAAAGCATACGTAAAGTATTAATATAAAGACCAAAGTCATGAATAGTTTTTGCGAATTTCGGATTGGTTTGCCTAATAGCAGGCCAAGTAAAAGAAAGATAAAAAAACCGGTGAAAGCAAAGAAAGCCCCGAGGTATTGACCGTTCTTATCTGTTTCGTAATTGAATGCATAATGATAATCGAACAAAAAATATACTGATACTATAATAACAACCAGATATGTGGTCATTCTATAGGTGGCGAGTATTGAATTACCTTGCCTGGATAAAGATTCTTTTTGTGATATGCTATGAGAAGTGTCCATTTTTCTTCTATTCGTTGCACCGATTCAATTCCTGATATGCTGGCGATATGATAAGGCTTTCCCCAATGAGAACTTTAAATGCTAAAAAATAATTTTAGAAATAATAATTCAATCGAACAATAGCCATACGTCCCCTGATATCATATTGGTTTATAATTACTTGATTTGACATAGATGAATAAAGGGTGTAGTGTTTAACATTAAACAGATTGGTCAGAGTAAGGCTTAGATCTATTCTCTTAGCTTTATTGCTATACGTTGCCTTGGTATCCATAAAGAAATATTTCACGGCATTATTACCAGATTGATGTATGCTGCTTTGCTTACCTATCGTCTCAATATTTAATTGCTTTATGGGAGATACTCCTATTGAGAGATAGTGGTCAATTCTCGAAATATGATTGGTTAATTTGTTACCTCCACCCTTAATGTTTGAAAGTGTTATATCCGAAATCCAGGTAGGTTCATAAATAATAGATATTCTTTGGAAAATTTTTTTCTGAAGTTTTGCATTTAAACTTAAGGATCTCGCAGTAAAAGGTACTGTTTGATTATTTACAATTCGAACATATTTTGAATTACTCCATTGAGACTTGATTGCGGCAGTGGTCTTTATGTCGAAGAGATATTTGCTCACTCCTCCTTTTAAGGCAAAGCGTCTTTGGGTATTTTTCACAGGTAAGTAAATAATTTTTTGAATATTATCCAAGATCTCTGTGGATACTATAGCATCAGCTTCAACCTTATCAAAAGAGATGGCTGTGTTAAAAAACAGCATGCGGACAGCCTTTTGAAAACTGTAGCCCAATTCAAAAGAATGCCTGCGCCTTACTTGCAAATTAGCTTCATTCGCCATATAAGTTCTATAGTTCTGCAAAATTCCACCACGATATATTCCGGTAATATCACTATAAATGTTGTCGTATCTGTAACTGCCATTTACGAATTGCTCAGGCGTAAAATCATATTTTATATTGAGGAACGGATTGAATAAAAAGTCAATGCTTTGTGAGTTTAGATTATATCGTGGTTGATTGCAATGAATACGTCGATAAGTGATTGGTAGTTGAATAGTTGACACCAGCTTGCCTGTTCTGATTTCATAATCAGATGAAACATATAAATCTTGTTTTTTCCAGTTAAGGTCATTTCCATCATCGCCTGTATAGCTGATAGTATCAGTGCCCGTCACTAAATTTAACAAGCTATTTAGTGTTTGAGATTCTATGATAAATCCTGTTTTATACGATTGATTGAATATCCTGCCGGGAATTTTATAACCCATGTAGGCATGTGAGTATAGCGTTGGGAGATTCAAATACTGAAAGACATTATCGTAGTAACCCTGTTGACCGGGTAATTGAGAATAGTATCCTTTACCTATATCAAGTTTTTGTTTATTGGGATTATAGTTTATGATCCATCTTAATTCACCAATGCCTTTCCCTTTTAGCAGGGGCATTAAATTTATATCATTGGAGAATTTGTTTATTTGGCCGTTTACGGTTTGACCGAAGTCGTATCTGTTGAAGTTCATAGTACTGGTATTGTCATTATTTCCGATTTCGACTTTTGTATTGTTGTTAAAGAAGTATTTGTCTTTGTTTATCATCACATTCATAGAGACTCTGAATAAGGTCGGGTTATTTGTGTAGGATTGTATCTCTTCATAATGGATCGTATCATTTTGCAAATAGTTGTTTACTTTGCTAACATAGTGCAAACTGTTCTTGTCTGAAAATGCCTGCAGATTGAGCTTCACCTGCAACCCGTTTTTAATATTGTATAATGAATTGATATCAATAATCCTTGACGTGTTAAAATAATAATTAGGAACCGGAATATCAGGAGTACCGATTGTCGCTAAAGACAATGTCAGGTCTGGTGGTATGTTTTCTATATCCGGGAGAAAATTCGACGCAGCTAACTGCTTTAAATCACTTCGGTAATCAACTCCGCTATTGTTTAGTCCCAGATTGGCCAGCATCTTAAACCACTTATTAAATAGCATGGGTGTCAAATACCCGTCGTAAAGTTTTGGATAGCCCAACCCAATCATTCCGTTTGCTGATAACTTAAAGCTATTTTCATCTTTCAACACAAGGTTTATGGCTGTGCTATTGGAAGATACTTTATTCTTCAGTACTTTGATGGGCTGGTGATTCCTTATTACATCCACGCCAACAATCATATCTTTTCGGATGGTTTTGCTAGCTAAGCCGTACCTGCCAGACATGAGATCATCTCCACCGATGTACAAGCCGGAAACCTTTTTCCCGTTGAAATAAATAGTTCCATCTTCGGCCACTTCAATTCCCGGCATGCGTTTAAGTACGTCTCCAATACTACGATCTTCAAGTTCGGCAAACTGATCAACATTATATCGTAAGGTGTCACCTAATGTTTCAATAGGACGCCTTTTTTTAATAATCAATTCTTTTAAATTTTGTGGGTCCTCTATAAGGATGAAGGCATAGTTGCCTTGTTCACCGCTGATTAGTTTGCGTTGGCTCTTGTATCCCACGTAAGACACTTCAAGCCATAAAGATGAAGATAACCCAAATTCTTCTCTCTGTAATGGCAGATTAAACTCACCTTTTGTATTGGTCAGAGAAAATTTTATAATAGTCCCTTTTTCGTTTATGACATTAACGCTGGCAGAAGGGAGTGCCATTTGCATTGTATCTTTGACAGTACCTTTAAGGATCTGTTGCTGTGCATAAGAGAAACCGTTTACAACGAAAATCAAAACCAAACTTAATATAACACACTTGACTAATGGAGATACTACAACACTACTACATCTATTATACGGTGGCAAGCGTGTATGCTTAATCCATCTCAATGGGATTGTATTTTTTTAACTTAATGATCTTATTTGTGTTTGATCCATCTACTGTTTTAAGATGAATCGTTACATCCGGATGCTCAGCAAGTATAATTCCTTCCGGATCTGATTCAAATGCGGCCCTAAGCCGATTATAATTTTTTAGATTTGTTTTAACGACAAACGGATCTTTCAAATACGAGATAATGGTCTCATCCGTATCATCATTCTGACTGATTTCTTTGAAAGTAAAAACTACCTCGTTCTTTATATCGTGCGCCTCCAATATAAGTCCTGGCAAGCCATTTAACTTCCAGGGGCCATCATGATAAGGTAACTCCGGCGCAAACCATGTTTCATATTCTCTGCCTGCATATTTACCAACCGCCTTTTGGCAAATAAATTTTCCAATATTTTTTCTTTCATCTTTTAGTTGCCAGTCTATTTTTGGAAGGTCTGTTTGAACCAAATAAGTTTTAGATGCAACACGACTAATTATCTCCAATTTTTGTGAGGTAAAATCCTTCATGATTTCTTCCCTGATGTCAACACCATATTTACCCACTCTTAATAGAGGGCCGCCCGATACAACAGTCATTGGTTGGGGTGACATTTGTGATTGGTTCTGATTCCCCTGATTTTTGTTATTCGTGTTGTTGTCCTTGTAAAATAACTCCGAGCAATATCTGCTAGTGTTCCTGCCAAGTGTAAGAATCATATCTGATATATAGGGTACATCTTTCTGCGACGCATCTCTAACATATCTGAATTCATAGATTACGTTTAATCTAGCAGTTTCCTGGGCAAATGATGCTTGCATTAATGAAATAAATATTGCAGTGAACAATGCCCCTTTTTGTTTAATCTTTCTAATGCGCATTATGACGTTTTTATTTGTAAAATTAGCAGTATTACCTTAAATCGGTGGTTTATCTTAGGCAAATGTAACCTTGTACTTTTTGGTTATTATAGCATACAGTTATTGCTATTTACAGGCGTTTATTCTCCTTTTTGTAGTCTTAAAAGGAATTTTGTTTTATCATTTTGATCTTCCATAGGATCCCCTTGCAGTAGAACATGGTCATTAGCGTCGGTCAGAACTGTAAAATCCCCATATTTATTCACCAGTTTTTCATTCATTTTTTTGAAACCATTTTCTTCGCTGTCCAGCACCAAAGGCAATGTTATTTTTTTTACCTTATTATTTTCAAATGCAAACTTCAGTAACTCAAAATTGTCATGTGAGAAACAGACAGGTATAATCGACACGTCACTCGCATTCGGAATTAGTGATTGGAAATCTGTCCATTTTTCTAGTTTGAATATACATGAGGAACATGAGGCATTGATGAGAGTGTAAATCTTGTAGCGATTCTTCTTGTTTTTTAAAAATAGTGCATTCGAGTTACCAGTGGATGGATCATAAATTTCTACCCGTTCGGGAACGGCTATCGTTATTTCCAAATCATTTTTGGATTGCTTTTTTGGTGTACAAAATGCGAACAGCATCATCACTATATATGTCGAATAGTTGTAAGAAATTTTCATATGCCTTTCATATTAATTTCGTAAATAAGCCCTAAAACAGGGTTATAAGTATAAATCTTAGAATCATCCCTCGTTACTGCGAAGTCAATTATGTAGTCTTCGGTTTCAAATCGCTTGATAGGCCTCCCATTCCAATCATATACATAAATGTATTTTCCATAAAATTGATGGGTACCACCATCTTTATTCCCTGAGTACAAGAGATAAATATATTTACCGGTAGTCTTACCCCCAACAAATGCATATCTAGTATCAGAACCTCTTGTGCTAAGTTTCTTGCCATCGCCGCCAGTCATGACTACCATTTCCGGTTCAAAACCTTCAGGGCCCCGTACGATTTTTGAACCTTTCTCTGATTTGAGATCTATTATTTCAATTTGGTCAGTATACCTGCAAGCCAATACGCATTTTTCTTTGTCTGGTCTCATATATAAGAAACTTTCATAGGCCATTTTTTTTACTCTACTGAATTGTGCTGAAGTATCAAGTGAATAAGCTACCAATCGCTTCCGAATTTTACCTTGACTTAAGTCCAAAAGGGCTAGTTTATAGTTTTGATCGGAATCATAGTCACCGCTTCCCACCAGAACAGAATCATTAAGAAGTTGTGCCGAATAGTAAAACCCCGGCACTGAGACTTCAGTAATAATTGAGTTGTGATTATTGCTAAGCGCACTGTCCATATTTACTGACAAAATCTTTTCCTTATTAATGTCGTAGCTCCAGATATAACCATCCTCCACACCATAGGACAGAAAGCTCATAGCTTGTCCAGCTTTTCGTCCAAACTCCAACTGCGGTGGCAAGAAAGATTTACTTTTAATGTCGTATAAAAAGAAATGATGAGTTTGGCCACTAGTGCTGTTCACCAATAATAAAATGGAATCTCGGTAAATATCTAAATGGCTCAAATTACGTTGAGTGGTTCTAAACAGCCGAGTACCTGTGAGCTTTTGTTCAACAGGAAAGGCATCAAAGTCTTTTGTTATTACCTTGTTGGTTCGTCGGGAGCAACACGTAAATAGAATTGGAAGTAAACAATAAAACATGAGTCTGACAAGCATTATAATATTTTTATTTTGATAAGATGAAAATCTCCAGGGACCAGATGGTACTAACCTTATAAATCCAGCCAGATTGGTAGTCAGGAAAGTTCTATCTAGTATACAATTCAAACTCCCATTTCAGATGGGATTAAAGGCCGGTTCCGTAGGGCCTTCAATTTAAACATCAACACTGATTTAAAATATTAAACCAGTGTTGACTTTGGTCATTAATTCCTCAGTTCTCTAGTACGCACAATCTGTAGAACCTGGCTTACACCTTAAAACTTTAAGGTTGTTTGTTCCGTCAGATGCATTACAATAATCAGAATAGTTACCAGTATAAGTGCAATTGGTAGCATCTTCCGTAGCACTAACATTGGCATACAAACAGACAGAACTGACGCATGTGAGGATTGCGGTAAGGGCAATCAGAGTGATTTTCTTCATTTGGAAGTTTGTTTTTGTTTTAAATTTGCTCGTCTTGAATACTTAGCAATATAGGGCATACAGCAATTCTCCCTCATGGCGCAACCCAATCCTGTTATGATGTTAACATTCATCCCGATTAATAATAGATGTCGAACTTGATTATTACATAACTAAATGCGCTATTCCAAAAGATATTTTTCAATTAGCTTTGAAAACTGTTCAACATCAATGTTTTGCATGGTGGCATTTCTTATTTCTTTCCCTGTTTGAATTATATCACGCGTTATACCATTCTTGTCAATAAATATATTGGTAGGAAAATAATCTATCCCCGTCTCCTTTAAAAAATCCGGTGAAGTGACTATCAACGAAAACTCAAAATTATGTTCTGCTAATATTTTTTTTACAGAGTTCGTAGAATCTAAACAGATTGATAAGAACATAATTTCTCTATTTCTGTTATAAGTGTCATATAGGACATTTAGGGATTGAAAATCCTCCACGCATGAAGTACAAGTGGTTGACCAGATATTGATTAAGACCACTTTCTTATTTAGAAGTTCATTGTTGAAATAAGCTCCATTAAGTTTTTTATATTGACCCCAAGGGAATATTTTACCTTCTTTAAGCCGAAATGAATCTAATGAATAAAGATTTATGACTTCAGTATTCTGTTTGGCACTAGGGTCAGTCGATCCCAAATAAATATTTAATGAGTGATTAACGACAGAGTATAGGTGCGAAATATTTGCGTAATCCTGACCCTTAGCTAACTCTATGTTTACAAGCATATTCAAACAGAATAAACCGCACCCGGTTAGCATCGTTGTCAAGGCATTTTTAGAATAAAGCAGTCGCATAGGCAATCATTTTATCATTGCAATGTAAGAATGATAACAAGGTAGTAGTCGATACTGCAATATAATTGCAGCACTACATATAGTTAGACCGTTGATGAGTAAATTTCAGCCTGCTTAATTCTTAAGAACAGAAGTTGAAGTCCTCATCTTCAGTAAAATAATAACTCCGTTTAATTTTACAATATTCAATTGGAGCGCCCATTTTTTCCATTAACAAAAGATAGTCAAAAAAACACCGTTCAGAAATATCTAATCTCTCCGTAAAAATCTTTGGAGTTCTTGTTACTTTATCTTGCTTGTATATCTATTTCTTCCTGCCGGTGTAAATGGCATTTTGACATGTACGAAATGTCTATTAAGAGAAATATTTACTGAAAACGAAACAGGAGTTTCACAAAATGGATTATATGCTATAAAGTTTCTGGCTCAATAAATGTAATTACTTTTTAATAAAAAAAAGAAGTAATTATAATTTTATTAGAAATTTATTTATTTCATCTTATTATATTATAAGTATAACTACTTATTCGTATAATAGCGTATGTTACTTTAATATCCGCCAAGCTACATGCGCTCGTTTTTAGATACTAATAGCTTTAAAATTTTCAAATCAATAATTAGTGAATTTGAGTAACCATTATCTTTTCATAATGGGCACTTCTATAATGGTCTCGGAGTCCCAGTAGAATCTTATATATTTAAGAATAATTATTATTTTATGATGGGAGATAACAGAGATTTCTCTACTGATTCTAGAAGCTGGGGAATTGTTCCAGAATATTGCATTATTGGAAAAGCGGAAGTAGTACTGTTTTCAACAACAAAAGAAAGATTTCTAAATAGAATACTTAAGTTGCTAAGATACTTTCCGCAGTTACAAATATTCTCAATATCCCAATGACTGGTCGAACGTGTATGATATTGTTAATGTTGCCAATATTATCCTTGACCATATCGGTAATATCCAGATCACTGAAGAAAATAAAAATGCCTGGGGCAATGTTAAAGGCTCGGCCCTTTTTTACAGGGCATCCGCACTACTGAAAGGAGCTTTCGTATTTTGCAATGCCTATGACCGGCAAACTTCGAACAATGATTATGGGATGGTGCTTAAAGAGACGTCTGATTTTAATGCAGCTTCTGTCAGGTCAACACTTGAACAAACTTACAGACAAATTATAGATGACCTGAAAACTTCGATAGCGCTGTTACCCGGCGTACCCGAGCATCCGGTACGGCCATCAGCCGCCGCTGCATCCGGGCTGCTTGCCAGAACCTATCTTTCCATGCGCATTTACGACAGTTGCGCCATCTATTCGCAACTGGCCTTATCCCTTAAAGATGAGCTTATGGATTACAATACCATAGATGTAGAAAGTAACAAGCCCTTTTCTGGCTTTAACGAAGAAGTCATATTTCATTTGCTTTCCGGGAGTTCCACTTATTATTGTATAGACACCTACTATGCGATGGTTGACACTAATCTATATAACAGCTATGCTGAGAATGATCTTCGTAAAAAGGCTTATTTTGCTGTAACCACTGACGGGTTCAGTTCAAAGGTGTATATTATAAAACCAATTATGAACTGTATGTTGGCATTACAACAGATGAACTGTATCTCATGAGGGCAGAATCTGCTGCCCGTATGAATGATATTTCAACAGCGCTTATGAGTTTAAATACCCTGATGGAAAACCGGTATAAGAAAAATGAATTCACACCATTTGAAGCTTCATCTCCACAGGAGGCATTGCAACTGATACTCAAAGAAAGAAGGAAAGAATTGATTTTCCGTGGTCTTAGATGGATGGATATCAAAAGGCTCAACAAAGAAGGGGCAGGTATTTCAATCACGAGAGCTGTTGCCAGGAATACTTATACCTTACTTCCCAACGATCCTTATTTTGCATTACCGCTGCCGGATGATATCATTAAAATGACTGGCATGCCACAGAACCCGCTGTAGTATTCCCAGGTGTTAGTAAGTGAAGAACAGGATGCCGTTGAAGCAGCCTGTTTATTTAGGAAGCCTTGTTTTTAACCTGTACATTAACTCCTGTTTGTTCGGGAAGGCCTGAACCATTTAAAGGAACCTCTGTAGGATGATTGTTTAAGTCAATAGTAGTATTAGTAATTTTACACGCTTTTGCAGATCCGCTACAGGGAAGGCTATCATAAGCACCTTGCGTAATCTGCGTCCAATTCGTCACATCATCTTCATCTCCTGGGCTTCCATCAAACCTGTAAAAATAATTGACCAGGTTGCTATCTACCGTTTGTTCAGGTTCAGCATTGTTAAATGCTACCGCAGTAATAGCAAGCAAAATAGCAATACTGCCAAAAAAATATTTTTTCATGATTTTTAAATTTTATTTTTTTAATAATAATTTATCTACCTGGCTTTATATGATTGCAAAAAGTTTATTTCTTGTTCCCGTGAAGGGAACTAAGGAGACGCTTTATTCATTAAAAGCCAATATTTAG